>DMYC01000340.1 GCA_003482695.1 Clostridiales bacterium UBA8960 | reverse complement strand
CGATCCGCCCTCGGTACCCTCTAAAACAAATGCATACCTCGTCCGCTTAAATTCAGGGACCACCTCTATAAACCAGTAATCGAACAAGCCATCGCAGTAATCCCTCACCATGTTCATAGGCGCTTCAGGAGCATGGGCCCAAGAAACGTCCTCCCCATCCCTCTTCCATTTAAATGGATCACCCCAGATGAGTTTGACCGCTTTCACATCATCTTTTGCTGTTCTTAGCCTTATGTGCAATGTATTTTCATCATATGCATAAGCATATTTACTCTTCGCTTCGTGGTGGATTGCTACAATATTCATATTCATACTCCCATTCGTGATATATAAAAATATAACCAAGGACAGCAGCCCTTAGTTATATTGTAAATTTGCTATAAACGTCCGTAAATCTTTGTGATGTGATACATCTTTTTCGCAAGAGCAGCCGATAAATCGTGTTTTGTTATGCGCCAAATCCAGTTGCCACCGAGTGTCGATGGAAAATTCATACGGGCTTTATTGTCAAGGCCCAGGAAATCTTGCATTTGTGCGATGGCAAGGTATGCAACAGAGCTCCATACACCTCTGATGAATCCCCAGTTATACCCTTCACCTCGGTCGAGTTTCAAATAATCGATCGCGAACTCACGATCCGCTTTCGACACGTTATCCATCCAACCTTCAATCGTTTCATTATCATGTGTCCCCGTATATGCAACGAAATTCTCACTATAGTTGTGTGGCAAATAGTCGCTTTCTTCGCGAGAATCAAAAGCAAACTGAAGTATTTTCATACCTGGGAAACCCGTATATTTTCTGAGTTCGATGACACCTTCAGTCAAATAACCGAGATCCTCTGCGATGATGTTCACATCGCCGAGTGCGTCCTTAATCGCTTTGAACAGCGCTTTTCCAGGCCCACTCACCCACTCTCCGTTTTCTGCGGTCAAATCGCCATATGGGATTTCCCAATAGGCTTCAAATCCTCTGAAATGATCAATTCTAATATCGTCGAACATTTTAAGACTGTATTCGATGCGGGTAATCCACCAAGCGTAATTTTGTTCAGCCATATATGACCAATCGTAAATTGGATTGCCCCATAACTGTCCTGTCGCAGAAAATGCATCAGGTGGACATCCAGCTACACTGACTGGCTTGAACGATTTATTCAGCTTGAAAAGTTTGGGATTTGCCCAGACATCCGCACTGTCTTCAGCCACATAAATTGGTAAATCTCCGATCATGCGGATTCCCTTATCTGCAGCAACCGCTTTTAGCGCATACCATTGTTTGAAGAAGAAGTATTGGGTGAACACCCAGAACATGATTTCATCTTTATGTTTGAGCTTGAACGCTTCGACTTTTATCGTCTTGCTGTTCTCGTAACCTTTCTCCCATTCAATCCAAGACTTATGGCCATTCATCGCTTTAATCGCCATATAAAGTGCAAAATCCTCAAGCCATGATTTCTCGTTCTCATAAAAACGCTCAAGCTCATAAGACAACTTCAGTTTCGAATTTTCATACGCCAATTTAAGCAATGGCATTTTGTTAAAGTACAGTTTTTCATAATCGATCTTGTGTTTGCTTTTTCCAAGATCCGCTTTTGCCACGACTTTCTTATCAAGGTATCCCATACTGATGAGCTCATCCAGGTCTATAAAATACGGATTGCCTGCAAAAGCCGAGAAAGACTGGTATGGTGAATCGCCATATCCAGTGATGCCGATCGGCAGAATCTGCCAATTTTTTTGCCCAGACTCTTCTAAAAAATCTAAAAATGTATATGCGCCTTTTCCTAAATCACCGATACCATATTCACCGGGTAAGGATGAAATATGCAACAGAACGCCACTGCTTCTTTTTTTCATGTTTTCCCTCTTTTCATCACGAACCTAACTTGCGCCTATAAAACCACTATATAAATGTCATCAAACTACTCTTGTCTGTCTCTTTAAAATATTGAGCAATCAACTTTGCAACCGTTTGCACAGTTTAATTATATTGACTTTTTGAAAACTTGTCAATATGACGCTGATTTTATTTATATTGAACTCTCTCCATAAATACCCTAAAATAAAGGAAACATGCAAGCGATTGCACCAACAAAAAATTCTGGAGGAAACCATGAAAATAGGCACCCCCTTTAAAAAGTTCGTGATCGGACTTCTACTCTGCATCTTGATTCTATCCTCAGCCGCATGTTCAAACATAGTCAGTGAGCCGATAACAACTGAAACTGAAACTGAAACGGCTACGGAAAAAGGCATAACGAAAGATGACCTGATCTACTTTATCATGGTGGATCGATTTGCCGATAGCGATCCTGATTCGAATCTACCCGATGTTGACAAAGATGACTTACGCGCTTTTCAAGGCGGCGATCTGCAAGGCATCATCGACAACCTCGATTACATCGAAGACTTAGGCGCTACCGCGATTTGGCTTACGCCGATTATGGTGAACGGTCCAAATGGGTACCACGGGTATTGGATTTATGATTTTTATGATGTCGATCCCCATTTCGGCGATCTCGAAACGTTTAAGTTGCTCGTCTCAGAAGCGCATAGCAGGGGTATCAAAGTCATCCTTGATTACATCGTCAATCACACTGGTTATCATTCGCCATGGCTTGAAGACCCTGATAAAAAGGACTGGTTCAACCCAGACCGCAGCATCTCAAACTGGAAAGATAAAGAAGAGGTGGAACTGGGCTGGCTCGCAGGGCTACCAGACCTCGACCAAACAAACCCAGAAGTCGCGACATACTTTATCGAAAATGCCCTTTGGTGGATTGATGAGACTGGAATAGACGGCTTCAGACTCGATACCATGCGCCATGTCCCTCACCAGTTTTGGGCTGATTTTTCACAGGCCATAAAAAGCAAATACCCTGATTTTTTCCTTTTAGGTGAAGTGTGGGACTCAAACGTCAACACACTCGAATCCTATCATGAGGTTGGCATCGATAGCCTAACGAACTATTCGCTTTTCAACGGGATTGAAAATGCCTTTAGAAACATGCCAAACATGTTTTCACTTGTCAATGCACTCAATAAGGAGTCGAACTTCTCTCGCCCCGATCTGAATGCAATCTTCATCGACAACCATGACAACTCAAGATTTATGAGCTTAAACCCTAGAATGTCTCTAGAATATACAAAACAAGCCCTTACATTTATCTACACTTACCCTGCGATTCCTGTCGTCTACTATGGCACTGAGCTTGGTATGAAAGGCGCTTACGATCCTGAAAACAGACATTTTATGGCATGGGATCAAGTCGAGTCCAATGACATGCTCGATTTCACAAAAGCGCTCGCAAATATCAGAAGCCGCTTTATGGGTGAGTTTGAACTCATTCATCACGATAAATCCAGTTTGGTTTATGAAATTGAAAAAAATGGGGATAGAATGCTCATCGTCATCAATTCAGAAGAAAAAGAAAAAACGATCGCTTTTGAATATGATGCCGCTTCGCTCACGGATTACATGACAGGTGACAAGCTTCGGGAATTTAGTTACGGACAGTATACGCAAACACTATCACCTGTATCCATCAAATTTTATATCGTCGAATAATCGAAACGCTCGGAATGAATCAATATTCATCCCGAGCGTTGTTTTTTGCTTTTTCAATAAGTGCTTCCGCTGTTTCACCAAGATACTCCGCTATGCCATACTGTATCTGAATCAAACGTTTACTCTTTTCATCTGTCAAACCATAATCGTAGTTTCCGATTTCTTCTTTTATCGCCTCACACATTTTCTCTGCAATCACGTTTGGTGCATCGGAGAAGATGAGCAAAAATGCGTTGATCGCACATCTTCCGATTTTGTCGTGGTTTTCTGCAAAGAATGCCTCTTGTTGCGATTTGATGATATCTGCGATGCGTTTAAGCAAATGGTCTCCAAAAGCACGGCCTTCCAAACCGTTGAGTTCAAAAAAATTCGGAACGGTCAGTATCGCGATCGTCAAGAATTTGGCATCGACCTCAGCGATTTGAATCTCTTCTTTCAACTTGTCTAAAATGGCATTCCGATTCAACACTTGCGTTAAGTCATCTAACCATCGCATACCTGAAGGACGCTGGTCGATGTCTTCGATGCCTTTGCTTTGCGTAATATCATATGTCTTTCCCGTCGCTGTGATGGACTTACCATGATCGTTATAAGCCACAACTTCGCATGTTTCTCTGAACCACTTGAATCCACCTGATTTCGTCCTGATTCGGTACTCAACATCATATCGGTCCATTTCACCCTGAATTAAAGCAAGCATGGCATCTCTCACTTTGGATGAATCTTCAATATAAATTTTCTCAGTGAAAAACTCATAGGAAGTCGGCCTTGGAATTTCACTTTCATCATATCCGATACACAGTGCCTTGTTAAGGTTAAACTCAATCGTCAGCGTTGATAGGTCCAGGTTCCAAACGCCGAGGTAAACTGTCTCTTTTAGATGCATCATAGTTGACTCCTAACTAACCTAATTAAAACGTCATTTTGTAGAGCCGTATCGCTTCTGCCACAGACCAAGCTTGAGCAGAGCAACCTCGCCAGGCATGTGGTGCGCCACCTTCGAAAATTTCAGCGATGCTTCCATGAACCCCTTCGTCCAGATGAACCATCAATGCGTCAATGCTTGACCTTATATATGAAGTGTCTCCAAATGTTTTGTAGTGTGCCTCCAGATACGGTCCAATCAGCCATCCCCAAGCAGTGCCTCTATGATAGGCACCATCTCTGCTCAGCAAATCGCCTTCATACCTCTCATGGAATGCCTCGTCCTCACGTCGTAACGTCAACAGACCATATGGGACTTTGAAGTTTCGCATCACATACTCGACTACAGGTAGCCAGCGCCTTTCATCAAGGACGGCAAATGGTAAACTAACGGCAAATATCATGTTTGGTCTAGGAATATCCACCGCCTTGCCATCGATAATCAAATCGTATAGATTGTGTTCTTTTTCGTTCCAGAACACGTCATTGAACGACTGCTTTATTTGTTTCATCAAGATTTCGAAATCCCTTTCAAGCGCCTCTGGCGGTATGTTCAGTCGCTTTGAAAATTCGTTCATGACGGCTACGGCATTGTACCAAAGGGCATTGATTTCAACGGCTTTGCCATGTCGCGGTGTGACGACCCAGCCTCCGACTTTTACATCCATCCAGGTGAGTTGGGTTTCTTCATTGCCAGAGCTAAGAAGCCCGTCCACATCCATGTAAATCTCATTTATCGTTCCCTGAATATGATGGTTGATGATTTCCATCAGCTTCGGATAGAGTCTTTCGATCGACTTCAAATCTTTTGTTTGTTCATAGTACATATAAAGCGCGTTGAATAGCCAAAGCGTGGCATCTGAAGTGTTGTACATTGGCGCTTCCCCTTCATCCGGGAAGTTGTTTGGTATGATGCCCATATAAGCCATCGAGAGAAAACCCTCGATCATCTGTAGTGCTTCCTCATGTCTGCCCGTCTCAAGCGTGAGCCCCGGAATCGAGATCATCGTATCGCGTCCCCAATCGCTGAACCACGGATACCCTGCGATGATCGTCATTTTTCCAGTCGTTTTCCTATAAACGATGAAATCGTCTGCCGCTTGTATGAGGCGTTTGAACGAGTATGGCGCGTATTTGGCACCCGCTTTTGCGATCAGTGCTTCGTAACGATCCTGCCTGCCCCTAAATACCGATGATGCCGATTCGAACGTCGGCGAGAGGTTGATGAGCAGATCCACTTCTGATAAGCCTTTATCTATTGAAAAATGAAAAGCACCTAAGTCGGCATGCCTTTCAATATCTGGATAGCCACGTTGCGTCTCTATCGGATAATAAGAAAACGCTGAAACCGTATGATTCGGTTTATAATTTGGCGTTAAACCAGTGGCACTTTCCCACTTCAAGTAAACCTCTTTGCCTTTAGACGCCACATGTAGATATTGAAGCGGATCATCGTAACGCACATGATAATCCTCAAGATTCACGCTCACCACATCATGATGGTCTCTAAAGTTGAAAAGAGGTGTCATGACCAGTTCAACCGGTCTCGTCGTCTCCATTTGATATCGAACGGCCAAATGATTTGTGCCGTATGCCATCGCAAGTGTCCTTTTGATGATGACACCGATTTCCGAAAGTTCAAATACCTGTTCTATGATCCCTTCATGTCGATATGATTTAAGATGCGTTTCAGTTGCATCGTTTAATGGTACGCTTCCATCTGTTGCGTTTTCAAAAGTGACAGGATAAGTCGCCCCTTCAATCACCACTGCTTCAGCAATCTTTGATATCAAGTGCATGCGCTCAATAGGCGGATTATAACTCACCGTGTACAGGCCATGATACTTTCGGCAATTCACTTGATCCAGCGTTCCAAAACTATAGCCACCAAGCCCATTTGTCATCAAATACTCATGGTTCATAATATCATTTATCGATTTTTGCATATTTGTCTCCTTTACGTGTTCAAAGCGCTTCCAATATCGAAACCACTTCATTTAAAATGGACACATTAATCGCAACGATTAGTGCCTCGCCCTCAAAACCATGTTTTTCGCCGCTTATTCTATGAAGTTTGCAGCCCGATTCTTCTGCAAGCATCGTGCCTGGTGCCATTTCCCATAAATTTTTGGAAAAGATGATGTGACACCCATTTTTCGCTGCGCTGACAAAAGCGAAGTCCACAGAAGAAGCGCCTTGTATCCTAATGCGCATCGCTTTTCCTAACAGTGCCTCCATCGCTTTTATTTGAAAACCTCGAGAAGAGGGATTGGATTTCGAAAAATCGCCAAAAGTGACGACGACGCGTTCAAGATTAACCTCACCGGGGGTAACCAGTTTTTTGCCTCCTAAGGTTGCGCCACACCCTTTGGTGGCTTCATATAATTCCCCGAGTTCAGGCAAGTATATCATGCTCATCACTGGTCTGGCATGGACCATGAGCGCAAGTTGCACACCATAATAAGGAATATTCTGGGTAAAGTTCAAAGTCCCATCGATGGGATCGCAAACCCATGTTCTTCCATTTCCAAGTGTTTCATGATTCTCTTCCTCACCTATGAAACGGTCATTTGGAAACCGATCAAGAAGCCTTTTTTTAATTAGACGCTCCATTTCGAAGTCTAGATTCGTGACGATATCCTGTTTGCCCTTTGATGTGACGTCAAATTCAGACACGCGTAGCACAGATGCCACCGCTTCTATCAAGACTTCTTTGACATAAGCGCGATCAAGGTCTGAAATGGTCTTTAAATGTTCATCATTCATATTCATTATACCCTTTTATTACAAGTATATCATATTCAATGTTTACAAAACACTTGACAGCCCAAAGAAGATTTGATAAATTATTAACAAGACGAATTTTGTCGGCAAGAGCTCTCTTTCCGATGAAATCTATAAACAATCGACCTGAAAGAAAAGAGTATTCTGATCTCAAAGGAGACATTCATAGCCGCCAAGACCTGTGGTACATCGTGACCATGGTTCAGTTTGCGTCCATAATGATCTTCCAGAGAACAGACAAGTTTTTGGAAGTTTTTTCGTTTTTGAAGATATCGAAATTATGGAGGATCATGTGGAAAAAATAAAGGGTTTGATCGACACGCTCTATTTGAACGAAGATTTATCGGATGAAGGTTTACTTGAAATCATCGAAACCATCGATGCAACGTCAGCTGAGTACCTCTTTGATAAAGCCCTCGAAAAAAAAGCGAAACACTACAAAGATACGGTGTTTATGCGTGGGCTAATTGAATTCACAAATTACTGCAAACAGAATTGCAGTTATTGTGGCATAAGAGGTAAAAACAGTAAAGTAGATCGATATAGATTAAGTAAAGAGATGATTCTAGACTGTTGCGAAGAGGGGTATGCACTGGGGTACCGAACTTTTGTCATGCAAGGCGGAGAAGATCCGTTTTTCACAGATGACATTTTGACGGACATCATAAGGTCAATCAAGGCGCGCTATCCCGACTGTGCCATCACACTTTCAGTTGGAGAGCGCTCTAGGGAGAGCTATGCTGCACTTAAAGAAGCGGGTGCTGACAGATATCTGCTGAGACACGAAACCGCATCTAAAGCACTCTACGATGCCCTTCACCCAGGCATGCGTTTTGAGAACCGAATAGCATGTCTTTACACACTCAAAGACTTGGGTTTTCAAGTGGGCGCAGGTTTTATGGTAGGCTTACCGAACCAGACTTCAAAAGATCTCGTTGCCGATTTGCGTTTCATAAAAACGTTACAACCGGAGATGGTCGGCATCGGTCCTTATATACCGCATGAAGAGACGCCACTTAACGGTGCAAAAGGCGGAACCGTAGAAGAAACATTGATTATGGTCGCACTTGCAAGACTGCTTTTGCCTATGGCACTGTTACCTTCGACGACAGCCATGGGAACGCTTGATCCTAAAGGTCGGGAAAAAGCGCTTAAGGCGGGTGCCAATGTCGTCATGCCAAATCTTTCACCTACGGATGTCAGAGAAAAATATGAGCTTTACAAAGACAAGATTTGCACAGGTGATGAAGCCGCACACTGTCGTCAGTGCATCGAAGGACGTATCAAAAGTGCAGGATTCCGCGTGGACATGGGCAGAGGCGATCACGCTTCCATCTCCATACCAGAGGGTGCAAAGCCGATTCAAATCATAGGATAACAAAAAAGCCAAACGCTTAAATTCGTCTAAAGATCCACGAATTCAAGTGATTGGCTTTATTTTTTTATAACATGCCTGAAATTTGACCAAGTACCATTTTAGCGATGCTATAAACGATGATGAAAGCAATGGTTACAAACAAGTTGCTAAGTCTTGAATATTCCACAGGCTCTGAACCATCTTGATTGATATAATAATGGGCTTTATAACCCAAAGCGATATCCACAACATTTAGAACGAGCATAAGTGCGACAGTCAAACTGAAGAATTTACCCGCCAGACTGAGCCCTTTAGAGATGTTTTCAAGCAGCATTTCGCCATCGAACAGGACATCCATGACCGTACCGTCGATCACCGTAAGTCCAAGTACGCCGATTACACTTAGAATCGCTAAAATAACAAATGATTTGATAATCAATGAAAATATTTTTCTTCCAAAGCTGCTTTCTGAAAAGAACAACTTCTCAAGCGGATGATAAATGCGTTCATATTTTTCATCGTACGCTTTTACGGAAATTTTCGCGATGTCCTTACTAAGCAAGTGAACAACACTTGTTTTATCTTCTACAAGCATCGTTCCTTGCTCATTTCTAGCAAGTTCAAAATAACGGTCTTTTTCTTCTTTATTCAATCCTTCTATATGCAGCACTTCTCCATATTTCATATGAATACTGAGTGCATACATGACTCTAGACTTGGATGCATGCTTTGTCGCAGCCGGCGCGGTTTGTGTCGACCCTTTTTCGTTCATTATAACCTCCGTTGAAACAATTAATGTTATTATTATACCATATTCAATGTCATTTCATTCTTGCGAAAATTCACTTAATGTAATTTTAATATTACGACCCCACCATCAAAGACAATTCTTCAATAAACTTACGCTTCTCATCAATCAGTTCAAGTAGCACATAATACGCGATTGATGTCGTCGTACTGCTCGTAACCATTCGACCTTGAATGTCCACTAAAAGTGCATAGCTCGCTTTTTCCTGATCGAGGACGAAAAGCGATAAAGCCCTTCTCTCTTTGATGTCGATCGGAACAATCGTTCTCGAAAATTGATTAACCAAATTCGAAACTTTATCAAACACGCCAAAATCAATCGTCTCAGCGATGGAATCCGTAATGCTGTCTATGAGTTTTTGTAGATAGAGCACGTCTTTTTCTAGCGCGCGAATGAACACGCCAATTAAAATACGCATGCGCACATCTCCGCTATTTTCTTGAAGCTTTTGATAAGCTTCCATTTTCTTCTGGTTGATCATAAGACCTTTTCGAAGAATATCTCTTATATCATACATGATGTCAACTCCCATTAATGATTATACCCATTCATCTGTCAAAATCAAAGTTTTCTTGAGATTTAGACAGATTTAAAAAAAGACAAGACCTTTTTGAAATGAGGTCTCGTCTTAATTATAGTCTTATTTCGTTGATTTATCAAGAATCACGCTGAGACAATGCCAACCGAGCGTTCCACACTTCACACGCGCAGGCATTTTCGAAAGGCTTTCAAAAATCTGTGCGTCTTCCAAATGCTCAATTCTAGACGCATCCAGTTTCACCCCGCGCACCATATCTAAAAAATCCTCCGCTAGTTGCTTCGTTTCGTCGAGAGACTTGCCTTTGACCAGATCGATCATGATGGACATGGATGCCTGGCTGATGGCACAGCCGGAACCTGTGAATGCCGCATCGTCAATCAAACCATCTTTGATGCGCAAACTTAACGCCAGATCATCGCCACAATTTGGATTATGACCCCGCTCAATATAATTTGCACTTTCAAGCACATGCTTGTTATGCCCACTTCTGTTGTGTGTCATGATCAACTCTGTGTACATTTTATCGATTGACATACCCAAACACCTCCCTGACATATATGAGTGCATCCACTAGTGCATCCACTTCCTCCACATAATTGTAAATGGAAAAACTTGCACGGCACGATGCAGAAAGGCCTAAAAACTTCATCATCGGCTGCGTGCAATGGTGGCCGGCGCGAATCGCGATGCCTCTAGAATCCAGTAAACTCGCCACATCATGTGGGTGGATGCCCTCCACTTCGAAAGCCACAAGCGCACCTCTTTCACGATCGACACTTGGCCCTAGCACCTTTATAAATGGCAGCTCACTTAATTTTCTCACCGCATATTTTGCGATGCGCTGTTCTTTTTCTTTTATGTGATCCACCCCGACAAGCGTGATAAAATCAATGGCTGCGATAAGTCCCACGACCCCCTCCACATGTTGCGTCCCGGCTTCAAAGCGTTCCGGTACCTGTGCGAATGTCGTCGATTGCTCCTCGACGTACTCAATCATATCACCGCCCATTAAAAAAGGCGGCATGGCATCAAGCAAACCGTGTTTTCCATATAACACGCCAACACCCGTCGGGCCATACATCTTATGGCCCGAAAACACCAGAAAGTCAGCATCGAGTCGTTTCACATCCACATGCATATGACCAATCGCTTGGGCTGCATCAACGATCGCAACCGCACCCTGCTCATGTGCCTTTTGAATCAAAGCTTCAACATCGTGAATACAACCAAGTCCATTTGATACCCAAGGAAACGTCACTATTTTCGTACGTGCTCCAATCTTATCAAACTCACCCGGTAAAAATTCACCTTCAGAATCGATATACAAATAGACGACCCTTGCGCCCTTCTCCTTGGCGAGCATTTGCCAAGGCACAATATTGCTATGGTGTGAGGTGATTGCGATGACGATTTCATCCCCTTCACTTAAAAACGACCTCCCGTAGCTATACGCGATGAGATTGAGCGCTTCTGTGGCATTTTTCGTAAATACGATTTCTTCAGGGCGGGATGCGTTTATAAACTCAGCAACACGTGCTCTGCCATAATCATACTGTCTGGTTGCCTCAACACTGAGCAAATGCGCGCCTCTATGCGGACTGCCGTTGCTCTCTTCGAGATATTGACTCATGCGCGTGATGACCATCTGCGGCTTCTGACTGGTCGCTGCATGATCTAAATAAATTAAGGACGGGTGACTGGTGAATATCGGAAAATCACTTTTGTGATCAAACGCCATTGTTTAGCCTCCTGTCTAGTGCCTCTTCAATCGCGCATTTAAGCGATGCATCGTTCAGTGACATCAGCACTTCTTCGAAAGAGGCTTTAATGACCATTTTTTTAGCTTCATCCATGGATAAACCACGGCTCATGAGATAAAAAATCTTATCTTGGTCGAGCTGCCCGATACTTGCTGCATGTTCTCCGATGACATCGTCCTCTGAACAAAGCAGCGCCGGTATCGAGTCAGACTTTACGCGTTCATCGAGTAAAATGACAACTTCTTTTTCCCTTCCGACTGACTGAGCGGAACCGGTTTCAAATATCAAGTTGCCTCTAAAGGTCTTCTTGCTGTCACCACTGAGCGCCCCTTTAGATAGAATCGTCGACTCTGATTTCTTTCCAAAATGCTTCATCGTAAACGACAAATCCAGTTGTGATCCACTTTCACCGAAATAAAGCGACTGAAGATCCGCTTTCGCATGTCTGCCCTTCAAATGTGTTTCATAAGCGATGGCTTTTATTTTGCCACCAAACTGCACATCCACAAGTTCCAGCGTTGCGCCTTCCTCAACGATCGAAAAAACTTGATCGAAAAAGTCGTCCTGATCGCCCATTCTTTGAATTTTAACGAGCCGAACTTGGCTGCCACGCTTCGCCACGACACGGGTTGTACCATAGTGTTGACGGTTTTTATCAGCACCTTCGTCCCCTCTGTAATCCACGATGACGGTAAGTTTAGCCCCTTCTTCTGCGATGCAGAGATGATTGTCGACAAGAAGCGACTGGGTCTCTTCAAAGTTGTAGTTGATCTTAACAACAGGTGCATCAAACGATCGAGCGCTTGACCTGATAATGAGACCGTGATTTGCTTCACCTTTTATATAATTTGCAAACGCTTCACCTAGCGTTTTTCCAAACATGCTTACATCGAATGCCCGTGCACCCTGCTCTGTGAATTCGCCGAGTTCAACAGCATGACCCTCGACTGAAACCTTTTCAAGCACTTTACCGGTCACTTTAGGAAATACGCTTTCTGGAAGTGAAAGTCTTTTCCAATTCGGTATGATATAGCCCGCCGAAGACAGGCGTTCTGCTTCCATGTTCATGCTTTCCTCCATTATCCTATCGTCCCTTCAAGCTCAAGTGTGATTAAATTATTCAGTTCAACCGCATACTCAAGTGGCAACTCCTTTGTGATCGGTTCCACAAACCCACGGACGATCATGGCTTTCGCTTCCGCCTCATCGATGCCTCTGCTCATGAGGTAAAAAATCGTCTCATCGCTGATTCGACCAATCTTTGCTTCATGTCCAATGTCGACTTTATCGTTG
>DMYC01000049.1 GCA_003482695.1 Clostridiales bacterium UBA8960 | reverse complement strand
TGATGAACATCATGAACGGCGGCGCTCACGCGGATAACAACGTGGACATCCAAGAATTCATGGTAATGCCAGTTGGCGCGACTTCTTTCAAAGAAGCGTTGAGATGGGGCGCGGAAATTTACCACTCGCTTAAAGCGGTTCTCAAGTCTAAAGGCTTAGCAACCGGTATCGGCGATGAAGGTGGTTTTGCACCAAACCTTCCAACAAATGAAGATGCGCTTAAAGTGATCATGGAAGCAATCGAAAAAGCAGGNNCTACAAACCAGGCGAGCAAATCAAACTTGCACTTGACGTTGCTGCGAATGAGTTATTTGATGAAAAAACAGGCAAATATACGCTTGCAAGCGAAGGCAGAGAGTTTACTGCGGCTGAACTTGTAGATTACTACGCTGGCCTTGTTGAAAAATATCCGATTATCTCGATCGAAGATGGTCTTCAAGAAGAAGATTGGTCAGCATGGCAGCTCATGGTTGAAAAGCTTGGCGATAAGATTCAAATCGTAGGCGATGACCTTTATGTGACAAACACAGAGAGACTTTCAAGAGGCATCAAGGAAAAAGCGTCAAACTCTATCCTTATCAAACTTAACCAAATCGGTTCAATCACTGAAACGCTTGATGCAATCGAGATGGCGAAGAGAGCTGGATTTACGACGATTTCTTCACACAGATCTGGTGAGACGGCTGATTCTACGATCGCTGACCTTGCTGTTGCACTAAACACAGGACAAATTAAGACTGGTGCACCTGCAAGAACAGACAGAATCGAAAAATATAACCAATTGCTTAGAATCGAAGAGCAACTTGGTGACAACGCTGTATATGCTGGAATGTCAGCATTCTATAACTTAAGATAAACTGCAGACTTAATTACAAACCGGCGATGGCCTGGTGGACAGCAACCACCAGGCCATTTGCTTTTTTTAAAGCAAAAGGTTGTTGTGTTTTATAGGCAGCTATGATAAAATACCTATGTTAAGCATGTTTCGGCATGTTTTTTGATTGATAATTAGCAATTGACAGGGTATATGTTTGATTGCAGATAATAGGAGGTGGAAAATATGGAAATGATAGCAACGATATTATTGATTATATCTTCATTAGTACTTATTGCGAGTATTTTATTACAATCGGGAAAATCTGCAGGTTTATCAGGATCGATCGGCGGGGGCGCTGAGCAATTATGGGGTAAGAACAAAGCGAGAGATTACGACGCGAAGTTCGATAAACTGACTAAGATTGCAGCGGTTGTGTTTATAGCCTCATCTGTTTTTATGTCAGTAGCTCAAAAGTTTTAAGGATAATATACAATAATTAGTTTGAGCTAATTGTTGTATATTTTTTTCTTCTCATGTACGAATTGATATACATGGGGTTTATAAATTGTGGGGAGGAATTATTAGATGAATTACGTATTAATGTCGGCGGGCGTTGGCATCATTGCGCTTGTCTTCGCGGCTTTTCTGGTCGTGAAAAAAATCAATACGGTTGTCGTGAAGCACGATCGTATGAACGAGATTGCAGGGTACATCCATGAAGGGTCGATGGCGTTTTTAAAACGTGAATACAGAGTTCTTATCATTTTCTCTATCGTTTTGGCAGCTGCGATCACGATCGGTCTAGACAGTTACCAAACGGCGATTTCTTTCATCTTAGGTGCACTTTTTTCAGCGCTTGCAGGTTTCTTCGGTATGCAAGTTGCGACTAAAGCAAACGTGAGAACAGCTTATGCTGCGAAAGAAAGTGGCATGAATAGAGCACTATCTGTTGCATTCTCAGGTGGCGCTGTAATGGGTATGTCTGTTGTGGGACTTGGCCTATTGGGCGTTTCAGTTCTTTATTACATTTTTGAAGATGCGCAAATCATTACCGGATTCGGTCTTGGTGCGTCATCCATCGCACTATTTGCACGTGTGGGCGGCGGTATTTATACTAAAGCGGCAGACGTGGGCGCTGATCTTGTTGGTAAGGTTGAAGCGGGTATTCCTGAAGATGATCCAAGAAACCCAGCTGTTATCGCAGACAATGTCGGCGACAACGTCGGTGACGTTGCAGGTATGGGCGCGGACTTATTCGAGTCTTATGTCGGATCGATCATCGCGTCGATTACGCTTGGTGTTGTTGCTTATAATTTCGAAGGGGCACTTTTCCCACTTGTTTTGGCAGCGATTGGTATTATCGCATCGATTATCGGTACATTCTTTGTCAAAGGCAATGAAAAATCTGACCCACATAAAGCGCTTAAGAGAGCAACTTATGTCAGTGGCATCATCGTCTTAGTGGCATCTTATAGCTTAAGCAACAAATTTTTCGGAAACAACAACGCTTTTTATGCCATCACAGCAGGTCTTTTATGTGGTATCTTAATCGGTGTTGTAACAGAGATTTATACATCAGGCGATTACAAATCGGTTAAGAAAATTGCTGAGCAATCTTTAACGGGACCTGCGACGACGATTATTTCCGGTCTTGCAGTAGGTATGATGTCGACGATGTTCCCTATACTTTTCATCTGTGCTGCGACGCTGATCGCATTTGAAGTGGCTGGCCTTTATGGTATCGCACTTGCAGCGGTTGGTATGCTTTCAACAGCGGGCATCACTGTTGCGGTTGACGCATACGGTCCTATTGCGGATAACGCTGGCGGTATCGCTGAGATGAGTGAACTTCCTAAAGAAGTTAGAAAAATCACAGATAAACTTGATGCGGTAGGTAATACCACAGCTGCGATCGGTAAAGGTTTTGCGATCGGTTCTGCGGCACTTACAGCGCTTTCACTTTTCGCATCGTATTCACAAGCGATTAACATCACAACGATCAATATCCTAAACCCTAAAGTGGTTGTCGGTTTATTCATCGGTGGTATGTTGCCGTTCATCTTCTCTGCACTTACGATGGAGTCGGTGGGTCGTGCGGCTTACCAAATGATCGAAGAAGTAAGACGTCAGTTTAAAACGATTCCTGGCATCATGGAAGGCACTGGAAAACCTGATTACGCACGTTGTGTTGACATCAGTACAGGCGCTGCACTTAAAGAAATGATGCTTCCTGGTCTTATGGCGGTTCTTGTACCAATCGTTGTCGGTCTTGTACTCGGCGGCGAGGCACTCGGCGGCATGTTAGCAGGCGCACTTGTAACGGGCGTGCTTTTGGCGATCTTCATGGCCAATGCAGGCGGCGCTTGGGACAATGCGAAGAAGTACGTTGAAGAAGGCCATTTCGGTGGCAAAGGTTCTGAAGCGCATAAAGCGAGTGTTGTTGGCGATACTGTAGGTGACCCGTTCAAAGATACTTCAGGTCCATCGATCAATATCCTCATCAAGCTGATGACGATCGTTTCACTTGTTTTCGCACCACTGTTCCTGCAGTTCGGCTCTTTATTGTAGGCACACAAAATAATCATTTAAGAGGTCATGTTGGTCATAAAACCATCATAGACCTCTTTTTTATACTCATTTATGATATAATAAGCATAAGTAACTTAAACTCGCTAACACAAGGGAGGTCCCATGAAACGCGAAGAAATCATCAATTATTTAAAAGAGCACAGTGAGAAACCATATCAGGAAATGGACCTGTTCATGGAAATGGGCATCGATCCCATTGATCGTTCGACGTTTATCGCAAATCTCGAGCAGCTTATAGAAGAATCAAAAGTGATCAAGACGAAAAAAGGCAAAATTGCATTGCCAGAATTCTTTCAAATTTATGTAGGTAAAGTTCAAATCGCCATGCGTGGATTTGGTTTCGTCATCGTGGAAAATGTCGAGATGCGAGATGTCTTTATTCCATCTGACGCTCTGATGGGGGCGATGAACGGCGATAAAGTACAAGTCAAACTCATAAAAGTGGGTGGACCCGATCAAAAAAGCGAAGGCGAAGTCATCAAAATCGTCGAACGCGCCAACACGATTGTCGTTGGAACATATGAAGAAAGTAAGAACTTCGGGTTCGTCGTACCGGACGATCAGAAGCTTCGTAAAGATATTTTTATCTCGCGCAACCAAACACTTGGCGCAAAGCAAGGCGACAAAGTCGTGGTGGAAATCAGCAAGTGGCCTGAAGACCGCAGAAATCCAGAAGGCCGCATCACAGAAATTCTCGGTCAGTCTGGCGCACCTGGCGTGGATATTCTCTCCGTCATCCGCACATTTAAACTGCCTGAAGTGTTCAGCAGCAAAGTGCTCGATGAGGCAGACGGCATACCGGCAGAAGTCACTGAAGACATGATCGGCACACGTGAAGACTTCAGAAATTTACGCGTCATCACGATCGACGGCAAAGACGCAAAAGACCTCGATGACGCTGTACACGTCATCAAACTGCCAAACGGCAACTACGAGCTCGGCGTTCATATCGCCGACGTCACACACTATGTTAAGGAAAGATCGAAAATCGACAAAGAAGCGCTTAACCGCGCAACGTCGGTCTATTTACTCAACAGAGTTGTGCCAATGCTTCCAGAACGCCTCTCAAATGGCATCTGCAGTTTGAACCCGCAGGTGAACCGCATGACACTTTCGTGCATCATGGAGATCGACACACATGGCGATGTCGTGAAGCACAGAATCTGTGAGAGCGTCATTAGAACCGTTGAGCGCATGAATTACGATGATGTGTCAGATATCATCGAAGGTTCGCTTACCCCTAATTTGAAAACAAGGTACGCAGATATTCTTGAAGACCTTGAAACCATGAAATTCTTAGCGGAAAAAATTCGTGAAAAACGCGACCGCCGTGGCTCCATCGATTTCGATTTCGCGGAAACCAAAATTATGCTCGACGGCGATGGCAAGCCGATTTTCGTCGGTAAAGCGGAAAGACGCATTGGGCATAAAATCATCGAGGACTTCATGCTCGCTGCCAACGAAACCGTTGCAGAGCACATGTTCTGGCTAGAACTTCCGTTTGTCTACAGAATTCATGAGACCCCAAGCCCAGAGAAAATCGAGTCGCTCAACAAGTTTTTAAACCATTTCGATATGCGTGTTAAAGGCAATCTCGAGGACGTTCACCCGAAAGCGATTAAATCACTCATCGATGAGGTCTCCGGTAAAAAAGAAGAACATGTCGTAAGCAAGATGACGCTTAGATCGCTCAAACAAGCGAAATATTCGCCGAATAACGACGGTCACTTTGGCCTCGCTGCAAAATACTATTGTCACTTCACATCGCCGATCAGACGATACCCAGACCTTCAAATCCACCGCATCATCAAAGAGATGCTCGCAGGCAAAATTAACGAAAAACGCGTCGCAGAACTTAAAAAAATCGTGGAGGAAGTGTCGATCATCAGCTCTGAAAAAGAGCGTAACGCAGAACTTGCTGAACGTGAAGTGGATGATATGAAAAAAGCGGAATACATGCAGCAGCACATCGGC
>DMYC01000033.1 GCA_003482695.1 Clostridiales bacterium UBA8960 | reverse complement strand
CTTGGAATGGTCACTGCAATCGGAACAAACATCAGTGCGACTTGATTGATATTGAGTAGCGTATGCTTCATTTTGAACTTCTTTTTCGAAAGTGCATAACCTGCACAGGCCACGATCAGCATATTCGAAACAACCGTGACGAGTGAGACCACAATTGAGTTAAAGAAATATCGGCTCATGGGCACCCCAGTCGTCGATGCTGCGAGCCAAAGCCTTTCAAAGTTTGCTAGCGTCGGCTTTTGCACGAAAAACCTCGGTGGAAACGCAAAGAGCTCATCCAGCGGTTTAAAGGCATGATTGACGATATAGATCATCGGCAGAATCATAAAAAGCGCCAAAGGAATCAGCACGGCGTAAAATTTAAGCTGCGATCGATGAAAATAGGTTGGATTGATTTTATTGCCTCTAAAACTCATACGCTCACCTTTGCTTCCTCTTTTTCAGCAAATAGCCAATACGCTATTTTTGCGAATCCCCAAACCATCAAAAGCAAAATCACGGAAACCGCTGCGGCATACCCCATTTCATACCGTTGAAAGCCATAGTCCTCAATATGATTGATCAGCAGTTGCGCCGAATATTGAGGTGTCGGATTGGTTCCGGACAATGCGACGCCAATCCACCCCGTATTGAAGGCGCCCACGATGGACATGACGGCGCCAAACAGCATTTGTGGTTTCATCGATGGTATCGTGATATATATGATTTCTTGAAATCGGTTGCTTATGCCGTCGATATAGGCCGCTTCATATAGCTCTGTGCTGACATTGAGAATCCCGGCGATCATCGCTAAAAAACCAATACCCATGGAGCTCCACAGCGATACGATGATGACGATGGTCATAAGGTATTCTGGTGACACAAGAAACTGTATCGGACGATCAATCAAATTATTGCTAAGCAGAAGGGCATTGATATATCCGGCTTCGTTGCCACTAAACAGGGTTCGCCACACAACCGCTATGAATACAGGCCCCACCATTGACGGAATATAAAGGATGAGTGCGAATATGGTTCTCGGAATGCTTTGAATCTGTGCAAGCATCCAGGCCAAGATAAAAGAGAGCACATAACCGCCAGGCCCGACGATCAGTGCATATTTCACCGTATTCGGCAACACGTACTTTAAAAAAACTTCATCTTGGGTCAAGAGCATGACGTAGTTGAATAGGCCATTAAACTCGGGGGTCTGAATGACGTTGAAGTAAGTGAGCGAAAGCATGATTGCCAGCGCCACAGGAATGGCGATGAATAGTGAAAAGAGCAGCGAATAGGGTAGCAGTAGCAACAAGGTCGTCATAGCATCCCCAACAAGAATCTTTTTTCTTGCATCAACAAGCTTACTCATCATCACGCCCCCTTCCATGCTTATCTATTTGGTCTTTCACCCAATCTACATCTCTGATATTGTACGTTTTTATGACATTGCCTTGCTCATCCAGATAGCCGAACTCTGTCATTTTTCTTCTTATTTCACGATTGATGGTGATTATTTGCCGATCAATTGCAATTCTCGTCGGCATGTTGTCGTAAACGGCTTTATTCCAAATATCGGATATGCCACGTTCCAGCATATATTGTCCAGGTGTTCTCGGGACATCTCTTAACCAATTTATTTGATCTAGAATGACGATTTTGTCCTGCATATCGATAGGTGCATTCTTGACGGCTTCAACATTGCCCGACAACCACAAATACTCTGGACCATATATGGATTGAAGGGTATAGGAGTACGTCGTCTGAACAGACTCGCTCGTCCACCATTTCAAAAATGCCCATGCCTCATCTGCTTTTTTCGTCTCTTTTAGAATTAGGCTGCCACGACCATTGGCTATAAACCAGCGGTTAAGCTCGCCATCTGAATCTCGCATCGCAGGGTATGGCGCAATTGCCCATTTACCCACCAGCTCAGGTGCGGCGTTTTTCACTTGCATATAGGTCGTGAAGTCAGCAATGCCTATCGGTAAAGTGCCATACCTAAAGGCATTGTAAAAAATAGGTTCTTGCTCAGGGAGCGCATACATGGTGAAGAGTTTATTCAAAAATTCGAGACCCGCCACAGCTTCGGGCTGATCAATCGCCGATCTGAATCCATCTTGAGTATAAAGCTCGCCACCCATTTGATAGATAAACGGACTCGTCTGATAGAACCATTTGATTGAACCGCCTCCAGCGATCGGGTGATAAAAATTCATCCCATAACGCTGTAATTCGGGCAAAAGCTCAGTAACGTCGCGCCATGTATCCGGTACATCAAGTCCCAGACTCGCAAATATGTCTTTCCTATATATGGTTGAAAAGAACTCCAACGTCTCTGGTATGGCGTAAACGCCGTCATCCAGTATATAAGGCACAAACGCGCCTGGCGTAAACCGATTCGCGATCTCCCAAAAGTCATCAAACTGGGTCAAGTCGTAAGCCGCCTCTCGAATCGCCAAATCAAAAGGCATGTACGAGAGCAAACCCATGGCCACATCTGGTGCCTCATTCGCCGCTGAAGCCAAAATCAGTTTGTTGGCATCCGGCATGACAGAAATTTTCACTTTGATTCCTGTTAGTGGTGTAAATTCTGAGTCTACCAGCTTTTGCAGCGTGTCGACGTGTGTAATCTGGCGATTGATCCATATATTAAGCACATCTTCATCGTTCCTTACCACATATTTGTTTTCTGTGAAGGACGCAAAAAAGCTTTTGAATCCCGCGATGATTTTCGCTGTAAACGGTGCATTCGCCTTCATCTCATATCCATCCGTGGAAAGCGCCATGAGATTCAGCGTTAGCGGTTGTTCACTTAAGAGCGTGATGGTGTCGCCAATCATTTGATTGACAGAACCCGATCCACTGTAAAGGTCTTCAAAATACAGTGGAAGCTCATCCGGCTTTTCGAGCATTTTATCGACTTTCACCAGTGCCTTTTGAAGATACGATAGCGTGGAAGATGAATACCCGTTTGGTGCATATTGCATGCTGTTTTCTATCACATGTTTCAGAAGTGTATCATACGCTTCCAGGTAGGCTTGCGTCTCGGGAATATATTCACTCAATCGCCAAGTCCTCTTTTTATCCACTTCACGTCCTGTGATTTTTCGGATGTCGAGTGCAAACTGATTGATGTGATCGATCAGCAACTGAAGTGTTCTAAGTTCTTGTGCCAATGGTTCAACCTCTGCCCTTAGAGCAATTTCATGCGTGCCTTCCTCCAGGTAAAAGTAGTATGGATTGCCCATTTCATCAGAAAGGGTTTCTACCACATATTTAGAACCCGAATGATCCTTCAGAGCGTAGGCACGCATTTCCTCAAACGGAATCCGGCCATTGATGCGTACTGACCTGAAGACATTAAAATCATCCTTTCCCGGGTAAAAGTGAAAACTTAATTGATAGGCACCTGGTTCGTTAACGTTTACCTGAAAGACAACTTCTTTTCCCGCGTCATTCCACGAATGACCTGATAAGACATTCAGCTTCTTATTGACAGGGTCAAAAGGCTGCACGGTTGGCGATTGATGGCTGTCAAGCCTAACGTAGGAGCTGTTTTTTTTGCTGTATTGTGTGGCATCCACTATGATCGGGGCGGAAGTGGATTGCCTTATTCCGACATGCTGCGCCTTATATGCCATGTAATTTGGCAGTTTCGTGGCTGACATCACCTTTAAACCCACTACTTTGAAAGGTGTAGCGGATACGTTTTCTATTGTAATATTGAGTTTTCCACTGTCTAGATGAAAGAGCAGTGGTTCAGAAGAATAATACAGGTTATTGTGAAGTCCGATTTCATGTACGTCCTTTACGGTTTCCTGTAGGGGTAAAGACTCGTCTCCATAGCTGTCAAGTTCAAAAGTCTTGGATGCATCCCGCCACCAAAGTGGCAAATCGATCAAACCCGCTTCATCAAAAGGAAGCGCGCCATTAAGCAAAAGCTTGAATGTGGCATTGTTCATCGCAGCAGGCTCTATCTCATATTCGATAAAAACGCGATAAAGTCCACTCTTATCAATATCAAGTTTCAAATTCAGCTGATCTTCATAGCCTATATAATCAGAAGTTACCGAAAGTTTGTGTTCAGAAGGGGTTGTCTCTTCAAGTGACATAATATGCGCACTCAAGTAATCTACATACGGCGTTTGCTCAACACTGAGTGAACTTTTAAGCAGTATGTTGGCCTTTTCAACCTTGCTTTCGTCCAAAAATGCAGTCGGCTTGTAGAAGACATTTGAACTGAAAATGGTTTTTGGCACGGTAAAGGCAGTCACCAATATGATTAGGGCAAGCAATGAGATCATTAGCACTTTTTTCATAATCTTCTCCAAACACGACTCATGAGAAATCACCAATTTTATCTGGTGATTTCTCGAGTCGTATGTTTTAGTTGAGAGAATAGCACATTACCCTATGACATTCACTCATTTATTTATTGTAAAACTTCTTAAGGCCTTCATTAAGTGCAGAAAATGCCTCTTTAAAACGCTGATTGGACAGTGTATTCCACTCTGAAAGTCTTGCCTTCACATTGTCTGCCCAGTTTGCATCCGTTCTCGCTGCGCCTGAGATATCCGGATTCCACATATTTTCCCACTCATACAGATTGCTGCGTCTCGTGCCGTCTGCATCATGTAAATACGGATATGCCTTATCACTGATATCCCAGAATTGGCCTTTTTCCCATATCGAAAGGACTTCTTGGAAACCTGGCATCAATGAAGCATCAGAAAAACGTACGTGATTCGGTGCTGTATACCAAATGGCCATTTGCTTATCGAAATCCGCACCCGTTACAAAAGGTAGGGAGTCGTTAAGCGAGGTCTTAAGTGCTTCACCATCTAGGAATTGTTGGTCAAGTCTAGCTTGCCAAGCACGTGTATCGCCAGTCCAGAAAGCGGCAAAAGTATAAGCCAGTTTCATTTTTGCCTTTTCAGCGTCACTAAGCTCTGGATTTCCATCGTCCATTGCATAGTTATAAACAGCAAATGGATCCAGTACAACGCCTACAGTATTCTCTTGATAAGGTGTGCTTGGTCTCGGATAGATGTCCCAATCTTCTGCCAATGCCCTACCCCAGTGATCTGCTGCAGGATGTGCGGCATCGCCCATCATCCACGGATCCCCATCAAGTGTCAAGATCTTGTTGTTGATGAAGAATTTGAATCCCCACCACCAGTTTTCGTCCATGACTTCAGGTGCGATATTGCCTAAAGCTTGTTGTGGCCATACTGAGTAGTTAGACCATTTTGGAACGTAATCGATAAGCGCTCTGATCTCATCAGAATCCATTTGGACAAATGTGTCCGTAGGCGATTTTGATAAGAGGTAGTTCATTGACTTTGAACCAGTATTAAGGAAACTGAACGGCGTATCCATTGCTCCATAGAAGTTCTTCATGTCTGCTTGAGCAATAAAGTCAGTGTAATCGTCTAATGACCACTTTGGATCCGGTACATCGAGGTTGTTGTCTTCAGCGAGCGATCTGTTTACGAAAACACCCCATGGCAACAAATACTGTGGAAGACCAGCTTGAAAACCGTTGAAATTCATAAGATTCATTACAGAAGAGTTAAAAGATTGATAAAGTGGATCATCCGAGAAAATTGAAAGGTCTGCAACCAATCCCTTTGCCACATCCCCAGGCAAATCTGTTGCCGCGAACAAATCAGGATAACGTCCATGCTCCGCTTTGAAATTTTCACGATGTTGTGCCCAGCTGCCATTCTCGTCATCTGGACCATCCGCTTTCGCAAATACGTTGATCTTTACATTCGGATAAAGTTCATTGAAAGCTTTTGCAACTGCGTATGCCGCAGCTTGGTTCTGCCCGCCTAGTTCTTCAGGTGCAAAGTTCTTTTTGCCGATATCCTTTAAGAACGAACCATCCCCAGACCAAAGCATGACCGTAAGTTCGCCTTCAACATTTGCATCAAGGACTTCATAAACCGGACCTTGAGCGACTGCTTCAGTTGTTGAAGGTGCAGCGGTTGTAGCAGCATTATCGTCGCCCGTTTTAGTGGAACAACCCGCTAGTGACATCGCGACTAGCAGTACCGATAGGGTTAATGCTAATACTCTCTTCTTCATAATTACCTCCTTCTCTTTTTACACGCTTTTAGTTCTTGTATAACATGCCGTATTTTTCGGCAAATTACCATTTGTAGTGACTTTACTCTCTTTTTTCAAAAATTCTCACATACTCGATTTCAAGTTTTTGAGGCAAGATGCGATCATCGATTTCACCGCCCCAATTTCCACCCATGGCCAAATTGATGATCAAGAAAAAAGGTTGATTGAAGGGCCACCCTTTTTCTGAGGCATCCTTACCGTCCTCGCCTTTTGTAAAGCGGCATAACGTGACATCATCCACTTTAAATTCAATATAATCCTCTTCCCAAATCATCGTGTATTTCTTAAATTCTTCGCTGACCCCATTTAGTTTGTGAACACTTGTGTATTGACTGTTCAAATTGTGATTATATGCCCCCGTATGAAGGCTAAAATGCATCACATCTTGTCCTCTTCCGACGTGTTCAACCACATCGATTTCCCCACAAAGCGGCCACTTCACACCTTCTTTGATCGAGTCGGGCAAAAGCCACACCGCAGGCCAAGTTCCCTTTCCATGAGGTAGCTTTGCAACCACTTCAAGCTTTCCGTATTTAAACGAAAACTTCCCATACGTCGTGATTTTTGCCGATGTATAATGTCGGTTCTCATAATCTTCTTTGTGTGCTTCAATCACGAGTCTTTCATTTTCGATTCGACAGTTGATCGATCGGTCTGTGTAATACTGCGCTTCATTGTTGCCAAATCCGCCTCCACCGACATCAATTTGCCATTTATTCAAATCCAAATGCCCTTTATCAAATTCATCCGACCAAATCAACACATAACTCATGAAAGCACCCCTTTATCATTTACCAAAATCGATTTCGGTTAATTTTAGTTAATAATAACATGTACCGAAATCGATTTCAATGGTTCTCAAAAAAAAACATTTCACCAATTTTTCTAGGGCACAGATTGACTTTTTAACGATCAAAACTTTTGGCTCGTTCCTCTGTGTTTCGCACCTAATTCTCTTTTTACGGCGTTTGTCGCTTGCGCGTTTGCATAAAAAAAGCCCTCTGTCGAATTGACAGAGGCTTTCTGTTTACTAGAATTTAGTCAATTTATTAACAAAGCTCACTTTTATGATCAGGGACAAATAAAGTTAGTCGTTTTAGTCGTTTTTATACATTTGGGAATGTAAGCATCGCGATTGAAACGACCACATTTTCAAGGTAATCAAGAAGAACTGCGACCAAAGGCAACGAGGGTATAGTGTTGAGTCGTTTGATCAGTCTGTTCATGCAGGCCACCTCGCATCGTTATCATTAATCTACCCGTGTATATTTACCACTGTTACCCTTAACTGCCTCTACTGGAAACCGGCTTTTATTCTTTTCCAATTTATTTAACATGACCCTCTCAATATCAACACCTATGGCCTCAGCCATCAAGAATGCATAAATGAGTACATCTGCCAGCTCATCGCTGAGTTCATTCAAATCATAGTCACCATCCCACTGAAAATGCTCAAGAAGCTCTGCAGCTTCAATCGAAATGGATTTCGCCAAGTTTTCAGGTGTGTGGAATTGTTTCCAATCTCTTGCGTTTCTAAAAGTTAAGATACTATTTAATAGTGATTCGATTTTGTCCATAATTTACCTCTTATTTTTGAGTTATCTTTATTTGATTAGACCAACTTAATTTTATTCGTTTGATCGCAATGTGTCAATGAATCACCAGCATCAGCGCAAACCATCACAGATTTTTTTTACAAACTGAAAAAATTCTAACAAAAAACCACTAGCATCAAGAAAGCTAGTGGTTCTTCTCATTATTCATTCAAACTTAATTATATTGTCATAACGAGTCAAAAAGACTGACACCCTAACTCACTATTCCCACTCAATCGTACTAGGCGGCTTGCTCGTCACATCATAAAGGATTCGATTAACCCCAGGCACTTCGTTGACAATACGAGACGAAATCTTATCAAGCACCTCATATGGGATGCGTGCCCAATCGCTCGTCATGCCGTCGATCGACGTGACTGCGCGGATGCCGATCGCGTGTGAATACGTACGCTCATCGCCCATGACGCCCACTGATTTGACGTTTGGAAGGACGGTGAAGTATTGCCATATATCGCGGTCGAGGCCAGCCTTGGCGATCTCATCGCGTAGGATTGCATCTGACTCGCGGACGAGGTGGAGCGCTTCTTCAGTGATTTCGCCTAAGATGCGGATCGAGAGGCCTGGTCCTGGGAACGGCTGACGCCATACGATGTGGCCTGGTACGCCGATTTCCTCACCGACGCGTCTTACTTCGTCTTTGAAAAGGTCTCTAAGTGGTTCAATCAGGCTGAATTTCATGTCTTCAGGAAGGCCGCCCACGTTGTGGTGGCTCTTTATCACCGCACTGGGGCCCTTGAAGGACACCGACTCGATGACGTCCGGGTACAGGGTGCCCTGGGCCAGGTATTTGACGCCGGGGATCTTCTTGGCCTCCTCCTCGAACACCTCGATGAAGGTGTAGCCGATGACCTTGCGCTTCTGCTCGGGGTCCTCGAGGCCTTCGAGGCGGGACAGGAACTTGTCCTGGGCCTTGATGTAGTGGAGATTCAGATCGAAATGCTTGCGCAGGTAGCCGATGACCTCGTCGCCCTCGCCCGCGCGCAGCAGGCCGTTGTCGACGAAGATGCA
>DMYC01000325.1 GCA_003482695.1 Clostridiales bacterium UBA8960 | reverse complement strand
CGCCTGCCCCAGTCATAAAGGCAGAAGACGATGAGGTTGCGCATTCGATTTCCACCATTTTTCTTTTCAATGTCATAGCCGTTTTCATCTTTCCGGCTTTAGGCCGTCTGCTTGGGATGAGCGATATCGGCTTTGGGATGTGGGCAGGCACAGCAGTGAACGACACCTCTTCAGTGGTGGCAGCTGCATCTTCTTGGAGTGCAGCTGCAGGCAACGACATCGCCCTTGGTTTTGCTACGATCGTGAAACTCACGCGTACACTCATGATTGTGCCGATTGCCTTAGTGCTGGCCATAAGAACGGCATCCGTGCAAGGGACTAAAACAGAGAACTTCAGTTTCGTAAAGGTTTTTCCGTGGTTTGTCATCGGATTTATCTTGGCTGCAGTCACGAATACTTTTGTGCCATTGCCGACTGGACTTCCCATAGGACTTGGGCAACTTGGAAAATTCATCATCGTCATGGCGATGGCTGCGATAGGCTTAAATACACATTTGAAGAAATTGATAGCCAATGGCCTAAGGCCAATCTTCCTCGGTTTATGCTGCTGGATTGCAGTGGCCGTCGTCTCAATAATCGTACAAAGCATGACGGGGTTATTGTAACAAAAAAATGGGTAGGGATTTTTACATCCCTACCCATTTTATATCTTTAATTATTTTAATGGTCTTAATCTTGCGAGGAAGTGTCTTAACACTGGAGGCTCGTAGTCAAATGTCAAACCGACGAGTTTGTCCTTATTGTCCATTACTTTCTTGAAGCCGTCAACCACTTGATCCATATGGCTGGCAGTATAGACGCGTCTTGGAATCGTGAGCCTTACGAGTTCAAGTGCTGAAGCCTCTTGCTCGCCCGTTTCTGGGTTTCTACCGAGTAAGAATGAACCGATTTCCACAGGTCTAACGCCTGACTCGAGGTAAAGTGCATTACATAATGCTTGAGCAGGAAACTCATGTCCTGGAATGTGCGGTAAAAATTTCTTTGCATCTACGAATACAGCAAGACCACCTGTAGGGTATTGAATTGGTACCCCAATTTCCATCAGTTTGTCACCAAGGTATTTAACTTGGCCTAATCTGTACTCGAGGAAACTTTCTTCGATGCCTTCATAAAGGCCTCTAGCAAGTGCTTCCATGTCTCTTCCAGAAAGACCGCCATAAGTTGCGAACCCTTCCATCGGAACACATCTAACTTGTGCCATTCTAAAAATATCTTCGTTGTCTTTGATCGCGATCATACCGCCCATGTTGACGATGGCGTCTTTTTTCGCACTCATCGTGAGGATGTCTGCCATCGCATACATTTCTCTGATGATGTCTTTAATCGATGCATTCTCGTAACCTTTTTCTCTTTGTTTGATGAACATGGCATTTTCAGCAAATCGCGCTGAATCCATAACGATCATTTTTCCATATTTGTCAGCGAGCTTTTTAAGTGCTCTCATGTTTTCCATAGAAACAGGTTGACCACCTGCAGAATTGTTTGTTACTGTCATGATTAAAAACGCCACATTATCCGCCCCAACTTCTTCGATGAATGCTTCAGCTGCAGGGATATTGAAATTGCCTTTAAAATCATAGTAAGTCATCGTGTCAAGCGCTTCAGGAATCAGGAAATTTCTCGCTTTACCGCCTGCAAGTTCAACATGACCCTTTGTCGTGTCGAAATGGTGGTTGCTTAGAACATACTGGCCTGGTTTCAATAGCGCTGGGAAAAGCACTTGCTCAGCACCTCTGCCTTGATGTGTCGGTACGACGTACTTGTATCCGAAAATATCCTCTACCGCATTGCAAATGTTATAGTAATTTCTACTTCCAGCATACGCTTCATCACCGAGCATGATTCCAGCCCATTGGTTGTCACTCATGGCACCTGTGCCACTGTCAGTCAAGAGGTCGATATAAACGTCATTAGATTTGAGTAAAAAAGGGTTATAGCCTGCTTCAGCGAGTGCCTTTTCTCTGTGTTCTCTCGTTGTCATATAAAGTGGTTCAACCATTTTGATTTTAAAAGGTTCCGCTGGATGTTTGATTTGGGACATAATTACCTCCACATGCGATTTTTTTATTAGGATAAGAAATTTTTATCACATCTCAAATATACTACAATCATGTAATATTTACAAGAACTATTTGTATCAATTGACAAACAATCGCAAGGTGATAAACTATTATTATTACAATAAAATATTATTAAACGAGGTGGTTCTCATATCAGATTTCGATTTTACACCCTATATGCATTTGGTCAATTTTCTAGGTGGTTGTTTTGACAGCAACACGGAAGTCGTCCTTTATAGCCTTGACAATATAAAGAGTTCGATTATCGCATGTCACAACGGGCACATCAGCGGAAAAAAAATCGGCGATCCACTTTCAAGTTTCGCGATTTCAAAACTCAAAGACAAAGGCAAAGAAGGTCCGCCTTATTACCTGAATCACATCAGCCTATCCAAAGACAGCACACCACTTAAATCCAACACTTTTTTTATTCTGGATAAATCAGGACAACCTAGAGGCGTCATCACAGTCAGCACCGATGTCACGAAGTATCAAAAGGCTGCCGAGCTGTTGCTCTCACTTGCTTCGATGCCAAATATGGAAAATAGCAGTCAAAGCGGCATAGACTTTGAACGCCTACAGTCCACACCTAGAGACCTTGTCCTTGACATAATCTACGATGTCACAAACACGAAAGATATCGATACCTCAAGGCTGCTTCCTGAAGAAAAAATGGAAGTTGTCAGGAAGCTGAACTGTGAAAATTTCTTCCTTATGAAGGGCGCCGTTAGCCAAATCGCCAGTGTACTTGACACTTTAGAAGCGACCATATATCGTTACCTGAGCAAAGTAAACAAACAAAGTGGGAGTGAAGAAGCATGATCATCAATCAGATACCGCTAAGTGACTATAACGATTCCGTCTATCTGACCGCCTATCTACACCTCAGGGATTCAAATCGTTTCGAGCCTGAAACGACAAGACCTGCCGTGATTATCTGTCCTGGTGGTGCCTATATGGGAATCAATGAAGCTGAAGCTGAATATTTGTCTTGCCAATTCCTCGCGGCAGGTTTTCAGACCTTTGTCCTGAACTACACGATTGGAGCGCCCTATGCCCGTTTTCCTTACCCGATTATCGATTTGGAACGGGCCATCGATCACGTAAGGGCGCACGCTGACTCCTATCGCATCACAAAAGGAAAAATTGCAGTCATCGGGTTATCCGCTGGTGCGCATCTTGCATCGCTCGTAAGTTCAAAATTTGATATGGCAGTTCTCGCTTATCCGATTTTGGACTTAAACACAATCGATGCCTTCGGTTGTCGTTCGAACGAGTCCACTAAAGCAATGGTGGAGATGATGTTTTCCACCATACTCGGAAATACCTCTCCTACCACGGACGCTTTGGCACAGTACAGCAGCAAGAACTTTGTCTCAGCACAAACGCCTCCCACACTTATCGTCTATAGTGTGAGTGACGACTGGGATACGCTTTCTCAAGTCCATGCTTATGAGAAAACATGCACTGAAAATAACGTTTCAGTTCGTTTGATGCAAAACAAATTTGGTGCGCAAGGTGATTATACTGGCACTTGGGTACAGGAAGCAATCAACTGGATAAAATCACAGACGTAAAAAAAGGTGGTCACTTTGCACTAAAGAGACCACCTTCACCTTTTACAATTTTTCAGCGAGCTTTTTTCCATACGCTCTACAATTTTCTAGTGCCGCTTCATCAGGCTTCCATAAGACGCCAAGTCCCTCTTCAAGAACATCAAAGCCACATTTTTCAAGTTCTTCTGTCATGAGTTTAGGTGATTCACCACTCCATCCATAACTACCGAACCCAGCTGCTTTCTTATTCTTAAACTTGAGCCCCTTCATGATTTCGATCGTAGACGCCATCGCCGACAAAATGCCTTTGTTAATCGTCGAAGAACCCGCTACGATGAGTTTCGCTTTGAACACTTCTGAAATGACATCGTTCTTATCCGCTTTTGAGACATTGAATAGTTTAATGTTCAGAGTTGGATCCACTGATTTGATGCCTTCAGCGATCGCTTCTGCCATTTTTTTGGTCGCATCCCACATGGTATCATAAATCAAAGTCACTTGGTGCTCCTGATAGTTATCTGCCCACCCAAGGTACTTTTCAACGATTTGAGTTGGATTTTCACGCCACATGACGCCGTGTGATGGACAAATCATGCTTACCGGTACGTTAAAACCTAGTACCTCATGAATTTTCTTTACAACAAGCGGACTAAATGGGGTCAATATATTCGCATAATACTTGATGGCTTCTTGATAGAGTTCAGCTTGATCCACGAGATCATTATACATGAACTCAGATGCATAATGTTGCCCAAATGCGTCGTTGCTAAACAGAATGGCATCTTTGGTATAATATTCGAACATGCTGTCAGGCCAGTGTAGCATAGGCGCTTCGATGAAGATGAGTTTCCCTTCTCCTAAATCGAGCGTATCGCCTGTTTTGACCACTTGGAAATTCCAATCTTCATGATAATGGCCTTTCAAAGACTTCACACCGTTTGCCGTACAGTAAATAGGTGTTCCTGGAATTTCTTTCATAAGTTCTGGCAACCCGCCACTATGGTCCACTTCAGCATGGTTGGCGATGATGTAATCTATTTTCTTAAGGTCGATTACTTTTTTGAGATTTTTGACAAATTCTTCATCAAAAGGTTGCCAAACGGTGTCAATCAGTGCGACTTTCTCGTCCCTGATCAGGTATGAATTATACGATGAACCTCTGTGTGTCGAATACTCCTCGCCATGGAACTTCTTGAGGTCCCAGTCAATTTTCCCTACCCAAGTAATTCTTTCATTGATCTTAAACATACGAATACCCCTTTCTAATATCTCTTGAATAATACATTGTTTTCAGTATGCACGTGCATGTACATATCTACAACCAGCTCTTTCAACATATTATAAGTCGCGCCATAAGTTGTACAAGCATCTGATGGAACTGTAAAATGGTTCGTGAGGTCTGTAAGTTCGTAAAGGGCATCACCCGCGACATCGTGTTCTGCTTCAAGTTCTTCGATTAACGATTTACAGTCACTGCCTCCTTCGAGAAGTTATGGAAACAATTTCTTCTCTTCCTTTATCATATGCCCTTCTAACTCCGTTTTCAAACCTCCGAATGTTTTATGAATATCAAATAGTTCAGGATGCCTGTCTCCATGGACTTCTAAAATTTTAAACATAAGTTCAGAAAGCTTCGGTAAAGTGATCCTTAAAAATTTGTGGTGCGTGTTTATGATTCTTGTTATCAACTGTTCCGATGTAAGCGTGTCGAGTGTCACTTTTTCACCATCCAGTTCGAACAAGCTTGCAGTTTCCAGTGCCTTATCGGCTTCCATCGAAAGTGCATCGACCTCGTCCGTATCTTTCTCTATCGCTTCCATGATGTTTCTATCGCCACCACAGCAAAAATCCACGCCATAATCCATAAATACTTTAACAAGTTCGGGGTGTCTAGTGACGACTTCCCCGATTGAAAGACGCTTAAGTTCATTAAATTTAACCGTTTGCATGATTGCCTCCTTATATGTTTCATGTTCTTAACTCTTGACCCTAGTCTAACACGTATAAAAAACCCATCATGTGATTTGCCTCACACAATCGATTTTTTTTAAAATATGTTATACTAAAAGCAACCCATACTTGGAGGTAAATATGAAAAACATTCATTCTGAACACTTTGATGTGAATGGCTGCATCAGCTGTGGCCATTCACTTTGCGCAAAAAAAGTATCGTTGTTTTCAAACTTAAACGAGACAGAACTTCAGAGTGTCATTGATCTTATAGAACGCAAACACTATAAAAAAGGTGAGACCATCATGCATGCTGGAGACCCATTCGATAGGCTTTTCATCGTCAACAAAGGCACACTCAAAGCCTCTTCCTTCGGTGAGGATGGCAAAGAGCAAATTCTGTATTTGCTGAGCGATGGTGATTTTATCGGTGAACTCGCACTGCTTAGGACCGAATTTGCCACATATGACCTCGTTTGTATTAAAGAAAGTTTTTTATGTACCATACCCAAAAGCAAGTTCGATCACTATTTAAAGCAAAATCCTGAGATCTTATTTTCCATTATGACTTCTGCACACGAAAAAATCGCATCACTTGAAAAGTTGGTCAGTGCCATCGCTTCAAATGATGCGGATATTCGTCTTAAATTTTTGCTTAAACAACTGATTGGTCAATCAAAATCATCCGACAAATCCAGTGTCGTCATATCCCTTAACATAACACGTGAAGATATGGCCAATTTCGTGGGTGTCACGCGAGAAACAATCAGCAGGAAATTGTCACAGCTTGCTCAGGAAAACATCCTCGAACTCATGGACAGCAAACACATTCGCATTAAGAACCTAAGCTATTTCGAATAGAGAATGCATCCACTTCATCAGCCGTTTTGGGTTTGGAAAACAAGTAGCCTTGATAATAGTCACAACCCATATTTTTAAGAATTTGGTATTGGTTAATCGTTTCCACACCTTCAGCGATGATTTTTATCTCTAGTCGATGCGCAATATCGATGATGAGTTTCGTGAGCGCAAACATTTTTTCGTCCGTTTCTAGCCCCAATATGAAAATCTTGTCTATTTTCAAGACTTGAATAGGCAATCGACCCAGCTGATAAAGCGATGAATAACCTGTCCCAAAATCGTCCATTTGTATTTCAAACGCATGCTCTCTAAGTGCTGTCAAACTTTCTGAAACGACGTCCAAATACTCTGATATGGTTGATTCCGTAATTTCTATGTTAATTTGACTTCTTTTTAAACCTTTTTCTTCAACGCGATTAATCAGGTATGAAACATAGTCATTTTGAAGGAGCTCTTTATAAGAGGCATTAATCGATACTTTCAGCGTTTTCCCTTCCTTTTGCTTCAAGGAGAGAAAGGAAGTGACTTCATCAATCACAAAGCGGCCAAGCTGGTTCACTTGGTCTATAGATTCGGCAAACGGTATGAATTCACTCGGTCCAACAAGCCCAAGGCTTTCGTTTTGCCATCTTAAAAGGGCTTCATAACCGATGATCTCCATACCATCAAAAGACGCGTACTGTGGTTGATACACGACGAAAAGCTCGTCGCTCGCGATGGCTTTAAGAAGCATCTGTTCGATCATGACCATGCGCTCTTTTGCATCTTTCAAAGAGTTATCGAACCATTTTATCTCACCTAAAATATTGTTTTCAACAGCGTATTCAAAAGCCATTTCTGCCTCGGCGATAACCGCCGAACTCACTTTATGCGTACTGTCGACGAGCGAGCCTCCATAGGCGACCTGTATCGGCATGTTCACGTTTTCAAACTGCCCCACCTGACTTTCGATCGCACCCGTTAATTTTTCAATCGCTGAACTGACACAATGGGTTACATCTTCACACTTAATCCAAATCGCAAAGCGACCACTATGCAGCGTGGAAATATATGACGCTTCCTTGAATATCGCACTTATTTCTGCACTAAGTTGAAAAGACATGATGTCTGTCAAATTCTTTCCATATGCATTTAGAATTCTCGCATAGCCGACAACGCCTATGACGATAAGCGCATATTGCCCATCAGTCAACCCAGACAGCATGGTGTTATTAATGATTTCATTAAAATAATCCATATTGTACAGTCCCAGGACAGGGTCGTGAAACGCATAAAATTCAATGCGCTCTCTATTGATCATCTCTGTATTGATGTCCGTTATCGAACCAAACAGATAGCCATCTTCATCGATGCAGATCCAATGAAACCAATGATAGAGTTCTAAAGGCGCATGCGTTAAAAGCCTAGCATCAAATTCCAAAACGGAACCGTTTGACTCTGGACCCTCTGTAAAATATTTTTTGACAATCACTTGATCCTCAAAATAAACCTTTTCCAAAAACGCTGAAAATGACAACGTCATTTTGGGCACGTCTTTTGAAAAGTTGGCGATCGTAATCTCGTTGCTTTCCTTAGAAAACTGCCAATAGGCTTCATTGCTAGCAGTCATGATTTTCCTGTAATTGTCTTTTTCCTCTTCCAGCGCTCTTTTATATCTTTCTAGTTCATTATAATTGTGTTGATGCATTTCTTCTGACGCCAATAGATGGTTATGCTCTTCACCTATGAGCCTCACGATGATCGATATGATAAACACCGAAACCAGAACGACGACAAAACCGGTCATGAAAGTTGCCATTAAGACCCATCCGATCGTCAAAAGCCAAATTAAAGTGGAGTTTTTAAAATGTATTTTATTTAACATGGCGCCTCCACAGCTTAAGCTACTTTGAATCCTCCAAACCTATTTTTTCTCGTATGTGCCATCCATGTACTTTGCATATCGACCAGAATCTCGAGGGTTAATCGGATCGGTGCGATTCCAAGGCCATCCTCCAAAACGCGTATGTTGAT
>DMYC01000333.1 GCA_003482695.1 Clostridiales bacterium UBA8960 | reverse complement strand
TGATCAGGGGGTCCGACCCCCTGATCATTTTGGTTTGTCTATAGATCTTGAATCTTCATTTTGTCGAGCTCGTGCTGGTTCTTACCACGCATTTTATTTCTCATATGAAGGTAAATCAACACATGGATGTCAGCTGGTATCATATAAAGCAAAAAAACGACCAATATCTTGATGATGCTTCCATCGTATATTGTTGCACCAAATGCCAAGAAAGCAGCAATCGTTGTAAATATGACAGGAAAAATGAGACCGAGCCATTTCGATTTCTGTTTAGAAAGATTTGCCTGAATAAAGAAGCTTGCAGTGATCATGATGATGAAAATCGTCAGAAAGATAAGTACGCGAATATTACTCATATTACGCCTCCTTTTTAATTTTTTTATACGCATTAATTAGAATTTTTGCCGTATCAAAATCCAATTTGTCATTGACTGCCATTTTTTTAATCAGCGAGATATACGGTTCTTCAGTATGGTCTTCGCTGATTTTGATCTTTTGTATGAGTCGATCGAGCCTCAGGCGGACAGTCGGGTATGAAACGCTATACATTCCCGCCATTTCCTTTAACGAGCCTGAAGCCAGCAGAAATCGCTTGATAAAAACAAGGTCTTCGTCGTCAAGTTCATTTAGCCATTCAGGCAAAGTGTGATCAGCCATATAAGCCTCCTTTATCTTTGAATTTGAGTTTTGTTTATATAAAGGCATCGATTTGTGTTTAATAATATTAAAGTAACACTAAATTATGTTAAAGTCAATCCTAAAAAGTGATTAGAGAAATGATCAGGGGGAATGATCANNACCGGTTATTTTTAAAAAAATATAGGACTTCCGGACTATCTGTGATAAAATATAAAAGCATGGTTTTTCTTGGAGGGGTCAATGAAACACTTTATAGAAAAAAACGGAAAACTGAAATCGACGGTAATTTTTACTCTGTTTGGAATGATATTATCTCTTGTGGCAGCAACCCTCATATGGCTTGCTTTCTTAAGCATAGGCATAGATTTGAACATAAAATATACAGCAGCCATGACGGTGGTCATTTCTCTACTCGTAGGGCCGATCGTGATTCTCCCTTTTATTCAGTTGATTTTAAAAATTGACAAACTCGAGAAGGAAATGCGACAACTTGCGACTTATGACACATTGACAGGTCTTTTAACGAGAAGGTCATTTATGGAGCAATCCGAAGTGATCGTCCTGCAACTTGAGAGACATGTGAGACCCGTATGTATCGTCGCGATTGACTTTGATGATTTTAAAGCCATCAACGATAAACATGGTCATGCATGTGGCGACATGATTCTCGAGGTGTTTGGGGAAGTGGCGCGTGCGAGCTCTCGTAAAGGCGATATACTCGGCAGGCTTGGCGGAGAAGAATTCGCTTTTTTACTAACGGATTTGGATATTCCTGGTGCCATTCATTATCTGGAACGATTAAAGCAGATTATCGCTTCATGCGACCTCAATTATGAAGGTGAGAAGATACCATTCACCATCAGTTCGGGGATTATTGAAATAAAGCCGGGAACGCCGATCAACGTCGCACTGCGCAACGCAGATAAAGCACTATACGAAGCCAAACATTCGGGCAAAAATATGACCGTTATCTACGATGAACATTAAGTGAAGTACAAAGCAACACACAAAGCAAAAAACACAAAGGTTGTCAGTGAAAGAAATTTCACGGGACAATCTTTTTTCATTTAAGGTTGATTTAAGCTCTATACGTCATACTGTTTTTAGCCATAAACAAATACAAATAGAACGAAAGGATATCCAAATGAAGAAAATACTGACGATCGCTCTATCAATCTTTCTCATCTTTACCTTAGCCGCCTGTACCGGAACCGTTCAAAATACGAACGAATCCGGTAGCGCAGAACCCCCTGTCCACATTGTCTACTCAGACAACTTTGGATTTACTAAAAATGAAATGACTTATTTGTACCAATATGTTTATGATCAGGGCGCATCCTATTTGACATTGATGGGCCTTGACCCACAGACCTCCTTGAAGGAACAGGCTTATGATGAGAATCAGTCGTGGTTTGATTACCTAATGGATCAAGCAATCTACTACGCGGAAGACTTCCTCATCTTTTGTGAAGAAGCCAAAAAAAGAGGCATACAGCTAGACGAAAATGACCTGTCAAATGTATCAGCCGAAATCGCCTCGATTCAAGACGACGCGAAAAATGCGGGCTACAAGACCGCAGACGAATACCTCAAAGCGATATACGGCTCAAACCTCACGATTGCGGAATATGAAAGCTTCATCACCAAGACCACACTGGCATATAAAGCTTACGCTGTGATACTTTCCGACATAGAAATCTCTGAAGACGAAATTGAGGCATATTATTTGGACAATGCAAACCAGCTAAGCGTCATCGACTACCTAGTCTATCAATTTAAAGGTGGCCATGACAGTGACATGTCGACCGCACTTGCACTAGAAAAAGCGGAGCTGCTAGGACTTGCAGTTACAGAGGCAGAGTTCCATGAAGCGGTCAAAAAAATGGATGCTGAACTGACAATAGAGGACATTGAGTACAACAGCATCCCATATGATGAAAATGATGCATTTCTCACATGGGCATTCAGTGAGGACGCAAAAGTCGGTGCCACTTATGTATCAAGCAATCTGGATGATGGCATTTTTACAGTTTACATGCTTAAGAAGCAGCCTTACCGCGATGAGAGCATCCTCGTGGAAGACATCTTGACTCAACAAGTTTACGAAACCTTATATGCGGACATGTTATTGAACTATTATGTAACGATACAATATGAGCGGATCAATGAAATTGAAGGTTAAAAAGTCGAATAAGTGAGCCGAATTATTGAAGTCACCTTTATGGGTGACTTCTTTTCGCATTTTCACCATAACAGTGATATAATCATAATAACCCAATAACGCATTTGAGTGATGATCGGCGGTGCTTATGAGACAACTATATTCCGGAAAAAACCCATATATATTTCGTGGAGAGGATGGTTTTTTCCTTAAATGTGTTCGTGACAATATCAAGAACCAGCGTACGTCAAACAGCACTTACGAGGCAATCCTTAACATGTCAAATTTTCAGGAAGAAGCGCTCTTATCTGAAGCGGATTTACATAAAATTCCCGTCTTGACCTCACTATTCTTTAAACGCAACAACATCATCACCCTAAATCCAGATGAAGTGAAAGTCAAGGCAACATCATCAGGCACGAAAGGCTTGCAAAGTCAATTGGCCTTTGATCACGAGAGTTATCGAACCGGATTGATTATGGCATACCGTTTCTTTAGTTATCATAAGCTCATATCGGGTATGCCGACGAACTATATTGTACTCGGATATGAACCAAGCAAACACAACGAAGCTGGTGCCATCAAAACCGCATTTGGCGTCACCAAATTTGCCCCTGCAATAAGCAGAGTGTATGTGATGAAAGATACGGGGACGGATTACACATTAAACATAGGTGGCGTTGAAAAAGCTTTGAAAAGGTTTGCGGCTATGCCGTTTCCCGTTCGATTTGTCGGATTCCCATCGTATCTATATTATCTCGTCTGTGAACTTAAAGAAAATGGCATCAAACTGAGGCTGCATAAAAATTCGAAAGTGATACTTGGCGGTGGGTGGAAACAGTTTACAGATGATGCGATCGACCCTGAAACACTCTATAAAATGGTGGACGAGTATTTGGGCATCCCACGCGAGAATTGTCATGAGTTTTTCAGTGCAGTGGAACACCCATTGCCATATTTAAAGTGCACATATGGCCATTTTCATATCCCGTGTTACAGCAGAGTCATCATCAGAGATGTCATAACATTCGAACCTGTTGAGCCAGGCGTAACCGGCATCCTCAATTTTGTGTCGCCACTTGTTGGCAGCATGCCACTTGTTTCGGTTGCGACCGATGATCTGGCCATATTTTATGACCATCGTAAAACACCTTGCACGTGCGGACTTGAGGCTGATTATTTTAGATGGGTTGCACGTGCAGGGGTGACTCAGATTAAAACGTGCGCTGTTGAAGCTGCAGAGCGGATGGAAGGGGCAAACCGATGAATTTAATTAAAGGGCGATTGATTTCGAGATCTGTTAGTCTGAATATGTTGGCGAATCTGGAAAACGACATTTTCGAAACGATTGAAAATACGGATTACAACTTGATCGTCGAACGCACGCTTGACGCGTGTGACCGGCTTTCGAAAAAAATCAGTGATGACGTTCATCTGCCTTTACTCGTCGCACGCGGCATGGGGCCGGAAAAAGCCAGACGCGAACTTGAAGAAATCAGGACTTTCCTCACGAGGGAATACCTTGAAACAAGGCTCAAACTCGAGCTCGAGCATGGCGGGAACCACTTCAAGGTGGATTGGACGCTAAAGCCTTTCGACAAGCAAAATGAGGTGCGTTATTCCTGGAAACCCTTAGGTGTTTTGCTTCACATCGCTGCTGGCAACATCGACGCACTCCCCGTTTTCAGTGTAATTGAGGGGCTTCTGACCGGGAATATCAATATTTTAAAGCTTCCAAGCGAAGATGACGGCTTGTCTGTGCAGATATTGCAAGAACTTGTGGAGTTGTCCCCAGAAATCGGTGACCACATTTATGTTTTCGATTTTTCATCATCTGAAACTGAAAACATTCGCCTGTTGGCAGATGTTTCGGATGCGATCGTCGTATGGGGCGGAGAAGCTGCCATTTCTGCCGTTAGACAGCTCGCTGCGGCAAATACGAAAATCATAGAGTGGGGGCACAAAATAAGTTTTGCCTATGTCGCAGACCCTGAGAATGTAAGCGATGCCGATCTAGAGGGCATCGCATTTAACATGTGTGACACGGAGCAGTTGTTTTGTAGTTCGTGCCAAGGCATCTATATCGGCATCGACGATCAAGAGGCGCTTTATCGCTTCGCTGAACGGTTTCATTTGATTTTGGACCGCGTCGCTACGCGCATGCACGGCGACACGAGACCTGATATACCAGTGGGCGTTAGGGCGCAAAAAGCATTGGAACGGCAAACAGAGCAGCTTGAATCGGCTTTTATGGAGAAAAGGGTCTATAAATCGCACATGTGTAGTGTGATCGCTTATAGCGATATGAAACTTACGCTATCTTACCAGTTTGGGAATTGCTGGGTGAAGCGTTTGCCTCGGCCTTATGTGCTTAAAAATCTTAAGCCGCATAAAAACAGGCTTCAAACCATGGCCTTGCTATGTGATAAGCCTCAAAGGGCAAGCCTTGAGGCGTTGTTCCTAAAAGCGGGTGTGGTTCGAATCACGTCTGGTCAAAACATGTCGAAAAGTTATTGCGGGCTACCACACGATGGCGAATACCCGCTTAGGCGTTATATGAAGCTGATTTCAATGGATTAAGTGGTTTAAATGTCTGACTTTGGGTACATTTGTTATTAATAGCAGGATATGAATAACGGGATATGAGGTAGAGGATGGATAAAATTGGAAGTGTTTTGCTGAAGCCTGTCGTCGCAGGTTTGTTTTCGCAGAGCGGCATTGATTATAAGCTCTTTTTTGCGTTTGTCGGTTTATTTGTCGTCCTGGCAGCTTTGGGCAGCAGTTGGATCGTGTTTTTGAGAAGAGTGAATACGCAGCTCACCAACAAGCAAGATGAACTTATCGATTTAAGTCGACAACTTAAATCGAGTGAAGCGCTATATAAATCGATTTTAACCGCATCGCCCGACGCAGTGGTGATTTCCGATATGGACGGGCGGATCCTCATAACGTCGAGGACGGCGTCTGAAATTGTCGGTTTTGATGAAGAGGAGACCCCTGTCGGTTATATGCTCGGTGATTTCGTCGCCGAGTCGTATCATGAACAGATGAGGGCGAATATTCGCAGACTCCTGGAGGGCGAGAATAATGGCACAACCACGTATGAGGGGGTTAAAAGAGATGGGACGCATTTTGTATTGGAATCGAACAGCGTCATCATTCACGATGCGGAAGATCGACCTATACAGATGGTTTCCATTATACGAGATGTGACTGAGTCGCGTGCTTTGCAGATGTCTGTGATTTCCAGCGAAGCGAAGTATAAGGCATTGGCGCAAGAACTTGAACTAAAGAATCAAATTCTGAGTGATCTTGCCATTCACGACAAGTTGACGGGCATCCGCAACAGGGTTTATTTTGATCAACGGATTGTTGAAGAACTTGATTTGGCAGATCGATATAGAAATAGGTTGTCGCTTTTGTTTC
>DMYC01000064.1:1545-4542 GCA_003482695.1 Clostridiales bacterium UBA8960 | reverse complement strand
ATTGCCGCTTTTTCGGTGGAAACATTAAAGCCCATCGTCGTGATAATGTTCATGATATGCTCTGAGACATTGGCCTGAGTCCACCTTATCTCGGACAACAATCGCTTAAGTGCCACTGAATAGGCATCCACAGAAAAATCCGGCTTTACAGCCATTTGTACCAAACCTGTTTTTCTCAAAAACACGCCCATGACGGGTGTGCTTTCACCTGTTGACATATTCTTTTTATCAATCCGCCAGACTTTGTCATATGGTTGTTTGTTGTCTATGGTGTAACAAATAAAGTAGTTTCTAGCAATATCTTCTCTTGCCAAATCATACAACGCTTCAGCCTCGCAGGGCTTAATAATCATAAGTCACCTCATTTTGTTCTGACTTCTTCTGCTTCATCATGCGCATGCCTTCTTCCACAACTTCGAGTTGTTTAGTCATGGCTGTAGGCAGCGCTTTATCCTTTAGATCCGAAACACGCGTCCACTGCATGATAGGATAATCAACCTCAATCTTATCAACCAGTTCATAAAAAAACAAAACAGGAGACCATTTAAGGTGCGTGAAAACGTGGGGTTTCCCATCCATCATTATACGAGCCTCAACATGAATCCCCAAATTTTCAGCGATCCAGCCCTTAGCGATGTCTCCTTGATCGTCACATTTTGTCACATCCACTCTTGGGAAGCCCCAAAGGTTGTTTAATAACCCCTCATTCGGGTGTTTAACAATCATGACTTCGCCTTCGCAAACCAATATGATGATTATCGGTGCAAGCTCTTTTTTTGCTGATTTTTTAGGCTTGTTTGGATAAAGCGAGACGCGATCCATCTCAAAAGCGCAACATTGGCTTTTTAATGGACATTCTTTACATTTAAACGTTTTAGGCGTACAAACTGTCGCACCGAGTTCCATCAAAGCTTGATTGAAATCACCTGGCCTCTCGGTCATCATAGCCATCACATAAGGTTTGAATGCTGCGATGTTCCTTAGATTATTTATCGGCAAATCGNNTGACACGCAAGACATTTCCGTCTATAGCCGCCGTTATTTCATCATAGGCGATGCTCGCAATAGCGCCCGCCGTATATGGACCAATGCCAGGCAACTTCATCAGTTCACTTGAATTTCTCGGAAATTTCGCTCCATATTCTTCGACGACGACTCTAGCGCACCTTATTAAGTTTTTAGCACGCGAATAATAGCCTAGCCCTTCCCATAATTTAAAAACCTCCGATTCCTCTGCAAGAGCCAGTGACTTTACATCGGGAAACCGACTGATAAATTTATTGAAATACGACACAACCGTCACCACTTGCGTCTGTTGCAGCATGATTTCCGAAAGCCATATTCTATAGGGGTCTTTACTCGAACGCCAAGGCAGCTCTCGCATGACCTGGTCATACCAAGTCAGTAATTCTTTTGACATGATCACCTCAAAATGTCCAATTATTTCACAACGCTGTTGTTGCCGCCTCTTATTTTTGCTTTTTTCAGTCTTGCATAGAGCCGTTCTACGATTTGATTAATATCATCTTCATTCCTGATCACCGTACCACCGACTGATACCGTAAAATCCACATCTTTAAATGCGCTATTTCTAAGTGTGCTTCCCTCGGAAAGCACTCTTATTTTTTCGCAAAGTAGATAAATGGCTTCGTTTGAAACATCTGAGAACAGGAAAATAAATGCATCATTCTCCCAGCGTCCAATCATGTCTGCAAGCTTAATGGAATTTCGGAATGTGTCAGAGAGCAATCTTAAGAGTTCATCTCCAGATTCTCTTCCATAAGTATCGTTAATGCCTTCAAAATTATCAATATCCGCCAGTATGAGACCGAAAGGGACATCAAGGTTTCTGTAATCATTCATTTTCTCGACAAGAAAATGTTCGAACCGTTTTTTATTTGGCAAGCCCGTCAATTTATCCCTGAGTAATTTATTGGATATTGAGCCTATGCGCTTTATCGTATGAATCGATTCATGGCTTTCAATAAACATCTCGATCGTTCCCTCGACTTTACCACCGATGATCCATGGTATGATCTTCATTTTTACAGGAATCATATATCCCATTTTATGCTGGATATATAGATCGACTTCTCTTGGCTGACCGTCAATCATAGGTTGAGACAAATCGAAACCTTCAAAACATAATTGACGCCCGTGTATATCAATGTGATTCAAAATGTTATCGTGGCTGAATTTACCTACTGTTTCATGATCCGTAAACCCTGTTATGCGTTCAGCACCTTTGCTCCAAAAGATGATCTTTCTGTGTTTGTCGACGATATAGATGCCTTCGAATAATGAATTCAGTATTGAATGATTCTCAAAATTATTCATGGTACCCTCCTCAATAATCACTTCATCAATAGTATATACCCAAACGCCTATCTTGATGACATGAAATTCTCTATTTTTCCTCTTTTTAAAAAAATATAACACTTTCGCAAGATTTGTATTATAATAATAGTATTCTTTACAAGAAAGAGATGAGGCAATCATGAAAGACGAAACATTATATATCTATCTCGTATTCTCAAAGACGGGCACTTGGTTATCAAGAGCCTTGAAGTACTTTTCACCTAGCAAATTTGTTCATACCTCCATCGCTTTTGACGACACATTCACCGAAATGTATTCGTTTGGTCGAATCAACCCCAACAACCCAATAAACGGTGGGTTTGTAAAGGAAAACTTGTATGACGGCGTCTATAAAAAATTTGAATCAAGTGAGTGCCGAATCATTAGAGTTTCAGTTACATCCGAGCAATACGAGGGCCTTAAATCCGACATTGAATATTTCTACACAAATAGACACAAGTATAAGTATAACTTTTTAGGTCTTTTTGGGGTGTTTTTTAAATTGCCAATTCAAAGAAAGTACCATTACTTTTGCTCCCAGTTCGTTTATACACTTTTAAAGAAACACAACTTGCTGGACCTTAAGAAAGAGCCTGAACTTGTTCATACGGTTGACTTGTTCAATATAGAAAACAACTC
>DMYC01000064.1:0-1527 GCA_003482695.1 Clostridiales bacterium UBA8960 | reverse complement strand
AAATAAAAGACCGCTACTTACCTTTTGACGAATGTCAAAATAAGCAGCGGCTTTTTTTATGGATTACTGTTGCGTTTTTCCGATTTCTTCAAGAAATACTTCTAGTGGTTGATTGCCTACGAACTCATATTGGTCGTTGATTACAACTTTTGGCACACTCGATACATTGAATTTGTTTGATAGCTCATCAAATGTTTGTGCTTCGACCATTTCCGCGTCTATGAGCGGGCTCTCCAGTGCAAGTTTGTGCGCCTTTTGAACCGCACCTGCACAATGTGGGCAACTCAAAGTGACAAACACTTTGATATTGACCGGTTTACTTAAAGTATTGATCGTTTCCATGTACACTTGCGGCAACGCTTCACCTACGCCAGACGCTTCAAGTATCGCAGGGATGAATGAGTTGATTTCGTGACCTGCAGGGATACCATTGAACTTTATGCCCAAATATTCTTTTTTATCGTTCAAGATCACGATGCTCGGTACCATTTGTACGTTGTAAACTGCGGCTCTTTCCGCATCAACATCGAGATCAAGGGCTTCAAGGTGAATTTTTTCGCTTAATGTTTCAATTTCTTTCATGAACGACAATGTATCTTCACAGGTTTCACATCCGCTTTTTTGCGTAAAAACGGCAAGTGTCACATCACGACTCATTTCAGCAAATATTTCCTTTAATTGATTTGATATTTGATCATTTAATATAGACATCTTCTTCTTCTCCTTATCCATTTAATCGATTGATATAATCATTCGCGGTAAGTGCAGCCTTTGCACCCTCTCCAGCTGAAATAATGATTTGCTTGTAAGGGACGTCTGTCACATCACCAGCTGCAAAAACACCTGGTAGCGACGTTTCATTCAGTGCATTTATTTTTATCTCTCCGCGTTCATTAAGTTCGATGAACCCACCTAAAAATCCGCTATTTGGCAAATAACCTATTTCGACAAACAATCCATTTGCCTCGATAAATCGCTCTTCCCTGGTTGCTTTATCTTTGACGACGATACCGCTCATCAGACCTTCGCCTTTAACTTCTAAAATCTCGGTTTCAAGATGAATCTTTACATTTGAAAAAGACATTAACTTGTCTATGACGATCTGATCTGCTCTGAACTTACTTCTGTGCACGACAGTGACAGAGTTTGCAATCTTGGCTAAATCAATAGCTGCCTCAACAGCCGAGTTACCGCCACCCGCTACGACAACATCAAGCCCTTCAAATAGTGGTCCGTCACAAATCGCACAATAGGCAACGCCTTTTCCCAAGAAATTTTCCTCGCCTTTGACGCCTAATTTTCTCGGTTTGCTTCCTGTAGCGATGATGATCGAAGTGGCTTTGATTATTTCTCCTGTTTTTAACTCGACATTAAAGACATCCTGTTTTTCAATTTTAATCACTTCAGCATCTTTAAGTGTGGGCACATTGAAGGTTGCAACGTGCTTTACAAATTCTTCAACAAGTCCTTCTCCCGTTTTAAACTCAAATCCTAGATAATTTTCTACTGAAGTTGTATCGATAACTT
>DMYC01000292.1 GCA_003482695.1 Clostridiales bacterium UBA8960 | reverse complement strand
CGTCGATCAGCTGCCTCATGAGACTCTTTTCTTTCTTTGCCATATGAAAAACCTCCGTTGTTTATTTTATCTGACAACAGAGGTTTACACAATTTCCGATACGCTCTCTTTTCGGCTGCGGCAACAATCCGATTTTCATACTTCTCCAAGACCGTACTTTCTCTCTATATCGAAAAATGCGTCTTCCGTCTTGCGGCTTTTGCCAGACTCTGCGTCGGCGAGGCCAACGTCCAGCATGCGGTACAATTCACACTTGCCGCTGAGTCGTTCATACTCAGCATTGGACATGACGACAAGGTCGCCCGTACCGTTACTTGTGATGAACACCGGTTCCTGCTGTTGATTGCAGAACTCTGAGATTTCTCCAACCCGATTATGCAGATCAGAATTAAGACGAATTACGGTCATTGTGATCACCTCATGCGTTTAAATAGACAAATTGTATCAAAACAACGATACCAAATCAAACAAGGTGAGCTCATGAATCCACGCAGATACCCTTTTCGCTCCCGCGATAAGCCGAACGACTCCTCAACAGCGGCCGCTACGGTTTCTTATTTGGCGGGACATCGAGCGGGAAACAAGCCAACGAAACGACCGCGGTGCAGTTGACGGCGGGGTACTCGTATGAGAGATCCTGTCCGAAACCATTTCAGGTCTGCCGCTAAACGTTTATCAATACAACTATAGCGGCCCTTTTCAACACGAGGATGTATTTTTGAAGTAGGGTTTTCTTAGCTCTTCAGCTCGTCCATCAACATAGCAGTTGTTTCTATATATTTCCACCACCTAAAGCAATAATGCTGCTTTTTCTGGAGAATATCGCACATAAATACAAGAACAATTTTGTAATAAAAGTTATTGTTTTCATGCACATCATGCGATGCCTACTAGTTTGCGAAAAGCCTGCAACACGTTCCCAAATAATTCAGTTGGTTAACCGTCGCAAAAGACATTAGTATGGCTTGAACGATTCTACGGGTGATATTAGAGCCGGAACCGCACGAAAGATGGAGTCGTCCATAAATAGAAACGTTAGCCCTCAGCTTCGGAGTTGACTGACCGTTTAGATTCTATCCATCGTAATCTTAAATAGTCGCCCATAATCGCGTATGATTCGGATTCGTATCGCTGACAAAGTTCGCGATTTCAGGCCATCTATCGCATCCTATCGCGGTCATATGTGTAAAAAGCTTCAAATGTGGGTTCGTCGGTTTCCTTTTTAGAATAGAATATTTAGTTGAAATAGAAAAATCATATCCATGGACATGAACTATCTTTTATCACATAAAGTGATCATAACAAAGTAGAGCGCTGGCGACGGAACTACAACGTGTTCCGTCCGCACAGCGCTACTTGCACCTGACGTCAGTTGAAATCAACTAATTAAGGTCTCTGCTGCCGCCCTATCATCGTTTTTCTCTGGTTCAGCATCGACTGCAATTCNNCAATTCAGTGGGCTTCTTAAACATCCCAAATTTTCCCATTTCCCACGATGAGTGATTTCGTGAATGCTTTCGACTCACCTAGTGTAGTCGACTTAATACCTATGTTCAATATAGTAGTTGATAATAGGTTATTATCAACAATATCTTTCGAGAAAAGTCGCTTTTATAAGCTAAGATCTTCCTGCCCCGTAACTGCATTGTCTCTGTCATCTAGTATCTTTTTCAACTCATGATAGCTGATTATTGGGAACTTTATTTCTTTATATCGCGACGAAAACACTTTATTTACGACCATATATGATAGCACTCGAAACTCACTCGGATCATCGATCTTTAGCGCAGTAAGTATTGAAATCATATGCTCCGTGAAATAATCAATACGTCTCTGAAACTTCTCATCATACTTGTTCTGATGAAAGAATCCTTTTTGCTGCATTTGATCCTCAAAAACAGAACCGACCTTCTTAATAACTTTGCTTTCAATGATCCAGGCTTCTTTCTTTGCAATACTGATAGCGATAACATCAAAATCTCCGAGTTCTTTAGGATGGTTCCCTGTTCGATCAATATCGTAAAGTTCACGTTCTGTTAGTACCATTTCGAAACAATGGTCTCGGAAAAGCTTAGCAATATCCTGAACCATCATTTCTTGATATCTGCATCTCCATATATCCAGTGCTTTTACAACATGAACCAACCCATATTCATATGGCGGCATAAAATCTAGCATTCCATCAAACCATTTATGCTTTAATTCTCGTGCGACTGCCGGCGAGAAGTACACTTTGTTATCAATAATCAACAATGGCTTAACATCGAACCGATTATCGCGTTGCTCTCTATCATTGATTGGTATAAAATCTTTTTTTATTCCTTTGAGGGTTTTTAACATTTTCTGATCTACTGTTAAATATTCCAAAACCAGATTTACTTCTGACGCATTGTAATTCTCCTCTTCAGCCCAATTAATAAACTCATCCACAATCACGCTTTGATTCGCGGTGAAAACATTCCACCTCTCTTCATCTTCCATATGTTTCCTTGGGTAAGCAAGCGAAAGAAAATCAAGAAAATCGATCAACAAACGAAAGCTGATTCCGATATCCTGTTTAAACGCATTCGTCACTTCTTCAAAGTACTCTTTATCAACGCTATCGATTTTTATAGAGTAGTCCTCATTTTGCATCATTCGGCGCTTAAGATCGAGATACCGCTCTTCATACACTTCTCCTTGGCTCACAAATGTTAGGTAATCATTTGTAACATGAAACTCAAGGCAAGTTTGTGATTGATTATACGCACACATATCCGCACATTGAAAAAGCAAGAGCAGTCGCTCAGAAAAAAGTATCAACTCGCTTAATGATTCAGAACTCAGTGGGTCTGTTTCGCTTCTGCTAAGCGCCAAATTCGTTTCAATTAGTAATTGAAGTACTGGCAGGATATTTTTTTCTCGCTCTCGTAGCTCAAGTGTTCTTTCACGGCAGGCATTTAGCACTTCGGAATCAACTAAATCAAATTCGTCGTAACGAACTCTATGAATGTGCATATCATGGCAACTTGAAGCATACATGCTTAGTAATACAACATGAAGCGTAACCCAATCAACTTTCTCAACTTTCTCCTCAAAGCATCTAATTAATGCATCCTGCATGTCGCGAATAGCTTTATTCGCTTCTATTCCGGTATATATTCCAATGCCCATTCCCGTGCCAAAACAGATTTGCGCGATTTCTTTTTGCACTATAGCGAGCAGCTTTCTATCAACACGATAAGGGCATGGTACCGCGCTCACATAATAGTCAAGCTCGATTGTTCGAACATCTGCTAGTTTAGGCATACTTACATCCGCAAGGATACTTTCTCTCAACATCTGGTAACCACGCGGCTCAATACTTGCTAACGGCTCAAATAATTCGCAAAAGTAAAGGCATTCAACATGTCGATCAACTGACACAAGTGAATCACTGAGAAGTCTCTGCTCGTTTACAACATAACGGAACCGGACGGCGGTTTCGTTAACTAGCATCTCACTATATACATATCGCTCTAAAAGCCTTGCATCAACATCGATACCCATTTTACAGCGTGCTACTTGAGGAGTTAAAATCAAAAAATCCACTAACTTATTGCCAAATGCCGATATTGTTCCAAGCAGTTCTATGTATCGTAATGCGCAATTCATGTTAATATCATCAACATACGGGTATAGCGCGATTTCTTCCTGCGAAATTTGTTGTGTATTGAAGAAAGATAAGTTATGTGAGAAAAACAGAAAGCCGCCGTTAGACAGCAATTTGCCATATCCACCAAATTCTGGAGATGCCTTTAATTGGTAATCAGAGAATCCATTATAGTAAGGCTTAATGTGCCAAGCGAAAGGTGATTGAAATAATGAATCACAAATTGTAAAAGGATATCCGGAAAAATCCGTCTCGTATTTATCTAGAATAAATTGTTCTTCAACATTGCTCTCAAAGCTCACCATACTATATGTCAATGCACCTGGTGAAATGAAGTAACCTCTCTGTTTCCAAATGATAAACTCACTGTTTCTTCCACTAAA
>DMYC01000344.1 GCA_003482695.1 Clostridiales bacterium UBA8960 | reverse complement strand
TTGCAATATAAAATGGACTCCCACATTATCATATGAAAGCCCATTTACTGGATTTTAGCACGTTGGTTTAAAACATATTCAGTTGTAATAAATGATTTATTCAGTATAAGCATTCCTCCTAATTCAAACATCGTTTGCAGTTATAGTTTCAAATTTTAAAGCTAATAGGAAATACTCATTTTCAATGGTTGAGGCCGCTGCCTCTCTATACGTCCTAAAATCCATCTATAAAAAACCATAAGTGGTTTGTTATATTTATTTTGTACCCTAAGTTATTCAAAATAAACAATTTTTGTGATCTGGAGGTCAAAAATGGAGCTGTCAAAATATTTACTACCCTCTCACTCCGTTGAAGTCACAGTTTCAGTAACTGATGAAAACAACAAAGCATCGAATTTGATTTTGAAGTCCGTTATCGAAAAAGGCTACATTGACGGCACGTTTAAAATCATCGCACCCGTCTATCACGGTAGGGTTTACAACTTTCAGGTTGATGAGCTTGTTTTGGTCACTTTTAATGCCCCAAATATTGCTCAAAAGGAATATTATTCGGTAAACTGCAGAGTCAAGCAGAGAAATCTCGAAAACACACAATCCACCCTGACCTTGGAAGTTATTGGCGTGCCTGCCAAAGTACAACGTCGACAAGCCTTTCGAGTCAATATCTACAATACTTATTCATTTAATTACAAAGGTCAGTTTTATGAACTCTTTACGAAAGATATCAGTTCAAATGGCATGTTGGCATTAAGTACCGTTCAGTTAGGTACAAACGCCGTTCTTGAAATTCTCTTCGATGCAAACCCAAAACCTATCGATTCATATGGCTCAGATTATTCGGAGGCGAAAGTCTTTAAAGTCAGATGTAAAGTGATTGACAGCATCCCACAAGTGGAAATTCGCAGATATTTGAATCGAATAAAGTTTGAAGGGTTAACAGATCAGGAGTCGAAATACTTAATTCAATATTTGTATGCTAAGCAAACTGAAATCCTGCATATGGATCCGACAGCAAGTGAAAAAATAGCTGCTTTTTTTGAAAAACCACTAGATGAAGCAATAGATTTCAACAGCAAGTCCTATAAAAATCTACAAATAGTCAGCCTTATTTCCGTTTTGCCTTTGTTTATTTCGATCGTGATGCTCTTGTTTTCAAGACCTAAAAAAATGTATGTCCTCGATTATTTCTTTGATTTTTATAGGCCACAGTATTGGAATCAAGCCTACTTATTAGGCGCTTTAATCATGGCGATCTTGCTTATCGGCATCGATGTATTTGGACTTTACCTCAATCTTCAGGAAATCAAAAAAGAAAACAGGACCATACACTGGTCCCTGATTGTTACGTTGTTTATCGCGATTGCGATTGTACTTTTCATTTTAATCGTTTCATTTATCAATGATATCCCATTATTCTAACACTTTGATGCCTTGTTTGCTGTTTCTAGCTACAAGGCATTTATCTATGCCATTTAAAACCGATCGCTTATTTAAGATCCATTTGGGCTCAATCAACTTGCTTTTATGCGCATCTCCTGTCAAACGATGAATGACAATGTCAGGGTCCAACATTTCTATTGCATCACAGATCCATTCTATATAAGTGCTTTCAGACAACATCGGCCAATGCGCTATTTTGAATAACCGTGCCATTTCCGTTCCTTCTACGATATTTAGCATATGAAACTTAACGCCAAATGGTTTGAGTGTTGAAATGGTTCTTACCGATTCTAAAAAGTCTTCTTTTCCTTCTCCTGGAAGTCCAGCGATTAAATGGACGACCACTTGAATGCCTGCAACGGATAAAAGGTCAAATGCACGTTTAAAATCAGAATAACTATAATGTCGATTTAACCACTCACTTTTTTCATCATGAACAGACTGTAGTCCGAGTTCAACCCATAGTACATGGTTATGTTTAAAGAGGTCTATATGTTCTGCCCTTACGCAATCTGGTCTTGTTGAAACCACTAACCCCTTTATACCGGCACATCCTAATGCCTCTTTATAGAGAATATCTAGTGCTTCAATGGGCTTATACGTGTTCGTATAGTTTTGAAAATAAGCAATATACGACTCGGCGTTCCATTTTTTTGATAATAGTTTTTTTTGACTCTCAATTTGAGCCTCGATATTTGAAGCAAACGCTTTTACACCAGACTGAATAAGGCCCGCAAATTCACCAGAGCCTTCTTCACTGCAAAAAACGCAACCTTGATGACTTAGTGTTCCATCTCGGTTCGGGCATGTAAATCCACCATCTACAGACAGTTTGATCCACTTTTCTCCATATGTTTTTTTAAAATAGTCACTTAAACTATAATACCGTTTCATTCTAGCTCAAATCCGATCTTTGAGAATTTCAATGCTTCTATCCAGTATTCCTGAAAAATGTGCCAATGTCAAACCATAATTCGTAATTGGCACTTCAGCCTCATGTGACTGATCAATTCTATAAAGCATCGTTTTTCTGTTGACCATACAAGCGCCACAATGAATCACCAAATCATACTTTGATAGATCATGTGGGAAATCATGTCCCATGGAAAAATCAATTTGAATATCCGAATGAAGGTGGTTATGAATGAGTCGAGGAATCTTAACCCGTCCAATATCTTCATGTGAATGGTTATGTGTACAAGTCTCGGATATTAACACGCGCGAGCCGCTTTTCAACGATTTTAGTGCCTCAATGCCTGAAAGCAACTTCTTCAAATCGCCCTTTTGTCTCGAGAAAAGGATTGAAAAGCCCGTTAGTGGAATCGACTCTGGCACGAGTTTAGACACTTCTTTAAAAGCTTGCGAGTCTGTAATCACCAAATCGACACGACTTAGTTCGGATAATGCATCTGTGAGCTCGGTATCCCTTACGACATGGCACTTGATGCCATGGTCTAAGCAATCTCTGATGATTTGTACCTGTGGTAAAATGATTCTGCCTTTAGGCGCTTCAGAATCGATTGGAACGACTAAAACGACTGTGCTTCCATATGGTAAAAGATCACCCACTAAGACTTCTTCATCCTCGATTGCTCTTAACTTTTCCATGAGCTTTGAATTGAGCGTATGAATATCACGCATCTCCATGGTTGAAACAAAGTGTTTTTCATCTTCAATACACTCAAGTTTTTTTATGGAATCCTCTGACATGGCATCTTTTTTGTTCACGATAAGCATATAGGGTATATTAAAACGCTTAAAAATACCCTTCATTTGTTCATACCCTTTTAAATCGGGCTGAGTGCCGTCCATGACATAAAGGGCAAAATCCGTTCTCTCCAGCATTTTTTTCGTTTTTTCGACTCTTAGACTTCCCAAAATGCCAACATCATCGAGTCCAGCAGTATCAATCCATACAACTGGACCAAAGGGAATGAGCTCCATCGCTTTAATGACAGGATCTGTAGTTGTCCCTTCAACCTCTGACACTACAGCAATGTCCTGGCCGATAATCGCATTGAATAAAGAAGACTTACCCGCGTTACGATTCCCAAATATTCCAATATGCAGTCTATTTGCATGAGGTGTCTTGTTCATTGAACCGTCCTTTCTTCTACAAAAAGATATCTCTTGCGCCGTTATTTAAGTCAACAATACCGCTTATCACGCGCTCTTTTGTCTTCTGGTCCTGAATTTTGGCGATTTGAGTTTCAATAAAACCATCTACTTGTTTGTTGAATCCTTCATCTCCAAAATCAAGTGCATACTCTTTTAAAGTCATTAAGGCATTCGGCTGACAAACATGCTGAATTTGGCCAGATTTTGCGAGTGCCATGAATCGATCACCTGTACGGCCCATTCTATAGCAAGAGGTACAATAACTCGGTATGAACCCATCTTCAATCAGCCCTTTTATAACCTCCATCGGTGAACGCTCATCAGACACTTTGAACTGTGCAACTTCTTTTGCACCAGTCTCATTCTCTTTATACCCGCCAACACCGGTACATGAGCCTGCACTGATCTGTGAAACGCCATAATGTAGCAATTCCTTTCTGATTTCCTTGCTCTCGCGTGTGGACAATATTAGGCCTGTATATGGGACTGCGATTCTCAATATGGCTACCACTTTTTTAAACGTCTCGTCATCGATGATGTGTTTGAAATCGACTAAATCCATTCCTTCCGCTTTTTTGATTCTTGGAACCGAAATTGTATGGAAACCGACGCCATATTGCTGCTCTAAATGTTGATTGTGAAGCATAAGGGACAAAACTTCAAATCTGTGATCAGCCAAACCAAACAAAACGCCCGCTCCAACATCATCGACACCAGCTTGCATCGCACGATCAAATGCCGTCAAATGGTACTCGTAATTTCCCTTAAGTGACTTTGGATGCATCTCAAGGTAAGTCGGCTTATGATAAGTTTCCTGGAACAAAATATAAGTACCGATATCAGCATCTTTCAACTTCTTATAATTTTCAATCGTCGTTGATGCAATATTGACATTTACTCTTCTAATGTTGCTTTTTTCTGAAGCTTCATCGTAGATGATTCTCAAAGTGTCGAGTATATAATCTATCGTACAGTTGACTGGGTCTTCTCCCGCCTCAAGAGCGAGTCTTTTGTGACCCATGCTTTCCAAAATCCTCACTTCTTGTCTAATTTCTTCTTCAGACAACTTTCTCCTTGGGAATTCATTTTCCCTTTTATAACCACAATAGACACAATTGTTGACACAATAATTGCTTACATACAGCGGGGCAAACAATACGACACGATTGCCATAAATGGCATTTTTTATTTCAGAAGCGATTTTGTAGATTTTGGCGAGTTGCGCTTCCGTATTTGCTTGAAGCAATACAGCAATCTCATCCAGTTCCAAACCGCGTTTATGTTTTGCCTTTTCTATTATTGCATTGATTTCTGCATCTGATGCATTTTGAGTTTTCATCAATATTTCTTCAATTAAAGCATGATTGATAAAATTTGCCTCTTTATAATTGTTGTCACCATATTTCGCCATACTGACCTCCATTATTCTTCGATCGTCTTCTTTGAAATCGATGTTTTAACCGATACATGTTTTAAATTTCCCAGTTTGCCAGTAAAACTGTTTATCTCATCGACACTACCCATCAATATAATCGTAATGACTGATAAACCAAACTGGTCAAACGGTATACCGGTTCTTCCCCTCACGATGCCCCTAAACTCAGCGACAATCTCATTGAAACGATTTTGAACCTCGGCGGGTTCCTCGAGTATGGCACTCACGACTGCAATTTTCTTTTCCATATGCGCACTCCTTCAATAAAAAAACCTTCTCAAAGAGAAGGCTTAGGTCAACACAAATAACCCCGTATGGGATTTATCACTATCGCTCCTGCCTTTCAAATCAGATCACTCTTTCTTGTTAGGGGGAAAATGTAAGTTACACAACCTCAAGTAAACACTCAAAGCCATGTTCTCGTTAATACTTTATCAATTTCAACGGTCGTTGTCAATAAAAATCCTATATTTGTTAAATTTCTTCTTTCATCCTATCTACATCAATGATTTTAAATGATGCTTTATGAAAATCAATGAGGTGGTCCTCTTTCATTTTACTGAGTTCTCTTGAGATGGATGGCCTTGCGACATTGAAAAAATCCGCAAGCTCATCTCGATTCATGGGCAAACTGAATATTTGAGTGCCCTGCATTTTCCATTGCTCAATCAAATAGGCACAGAGCTTACCTCTTAAGCTTCGAATCGAAAGGTAATCCACTTTTCTACTTAACATGAGTGCCTTTTTAGACATGATAAACAGCATATTTTCAATCAGTTTTTGATGAGAGGCACATAATTTATCGCATCTTGATATCAGCTGTTCAGGTGATATAAAGATCACTTGACTATCGCTTTGTGAAGTGACCGTCACTGGCCATACCTTTTTATCCG
>DMYC01000097.1 GCA_003482695.1 Clostridiales bacterium UBA8960 | reverse complement strand
ATGAAAGAGCTTAACATTATTATCAAAGCGGATGTACATGGTTCAGTTGAAGCAATCAAGCAATCGTTGCTTAAACTTTCAAATGAAGAAGTCAGAGTTAATGTAATTCGAGCAGATGTTGGCGCAATTTCAGAGTCAGATGTTATTTTGGCTTCGGCTTCAAGCGCAATCATTATTGGATTTAACGTAAGACCTTCAGCTAATGTCTCTGCCACTGCTGAGCAGGAAGGCGTAGATATTAGAACGTATCAAATCATTTATAACGCAATCAACGATGTTGAGACGGCCATGAAAGGCATGTTGGATCCACTTTATAAGGAAGTCGTTCTTGGACGTATTCAAGTACGTGCAACATTTAAAATTCCTTCTGGTGTTATCGCAGGTGGATATGTCACAACAGGTAAAGTGACAAGAAACGCCAAGGTCCGCGTCATTAGAGAAGGCATCGTAATCTTCGAAGGCAAAATCAGTTCACTTAAGCGATTTAAAGACGATGTGAAAGATGTTGCTCAAGGATATGAATGTGGAATTGGTATTGAAAAATTCAATGACCTTAAAGAACTTGATGAAATAGAAGCTTTCGTTTTAGAAGAGGTCAAAAGATAACACTAGGACGATTTATCAGTAAGGTGGTGTCTATATGTCCATAGCAAGAAGTAAAAAAATATCAGAAGAAATCAAGAAAATAGTAAGCCATATTATGATTTTTGAAATTAAGGACCCTAGAGTTTCTAAATTGTCATCCATCACACATGTTGAAGTGACAAATGATTTGCGTTATGCAACTATTTATATTAGTGTATTTGATCCGAAACATAATGTTGAAACGCATATTGACGGATTAAACAGCGCGAAAGGGTTCATACGTAAGGAAATTGGTAAGCAAATTAAATTGCATTATACACCTGAGCCAATTTTCAAACCAGATCATTCAATTGAACATGGTATGCACATCAATGAAATCCTAAGTGGATTAGATATAAAACAAGAAGAGAATCAAGAAGAAAATCAAGAATTAAATGAAGATGATGAGGAATAAGTATGAATCAAATTCAAGCTTTAAAGGATATTTTATCTGATGATACACTTGAAAATGTTCTTATTCTCCCGCACAATATGCCTGATGGTGATACATTGGGTTCTTGCATCGGCCTTTATTTCTTAGTCAAACATTTCAACAAAAGGGGGTATATCGTCTTAAATGACGGTATACCTTCTAATTTATCTTTTTTGTTTGATGATGAAGTAAGATGTCTGACATCAAAAGAAGTCGAACATCTCGATTTTGATGTAAGTATTGCTGTAGATTCAGGAGAAACTAAACTTTTCGAAGATCGCTTGTCTCTTTTTAAGAGAGGAAAAACACGTGTAAACATTGATCATCACAAAACAAATTCTTTCTTTGCTGATATCAACATTATTGAGGTAGAGGCTTCATCAACTGGAGAAATTGTCGCTCAGTTGTTTGAGGCGTACGATTGTCCGCTGTGCAAACGCAGTGCAGAGGGTTTATATGCTGCAATTGTAACGGACACAGGGAGTTTTAAGTATTCAAATACAAGGCCTTTAACTTTTGAAATCAGTAAGAAATTAATGGAAATGGGTTTTGATTTCAATCGACTTAATGTAGAAATTTTTCAAAATAAATCTTATGAAAAACTTCTGCTGTTGAATCGAGTCTTTGAAACGTTAAAGCTATATGTGGATGGTAAATGCGCTGTGATCAAACTGTCAAAAGAGTTGATTGAACAATTGGCTTTAACGGAGTATGATACAGATGGAATTGTGGAATTCGTTCGAGATATCAAAGGTGTTGAAGTTGTTATATTTATTAGGCATCTAAATGGAGAGGCACACAAAGTTTCCATGCGTTCGAAGTATGACTTCGATGTAAGCGAAGTCGCAACGGCTTTTAAAGGTGGCGGGCATATGAAAGCTGCCGGATTTAAAATAGATGAAAAAATCGAAGAAATCGAAGCGAAAATTGTTGAGGCGATTGAAAGTAAATTTGGCTTGTAAAGGTGATGATTTAATTGACTATAAATGGTGTTGTGGTTATAAATAAACCACAGAATATGACTTCACATGATGTTGTCGCAATCATGCGACGCAAGTTGAAAACTAAGAAAGTGGGTCATACGGGTACGCTTGATCCGATGGCAACGGGAGTATTGCCTGTGTGCATTGGTAAAGCAACAAAAATTGTAGATTTTATTATGGATAGAAAAAAAGCCTATTCATGTGAAATGGTTCTTGGTGCATCAACTGATACTCAGGATCAATGGGGGCAAATTTTAAACGTTTCAGATATTGAGAAATCTGAAAAAGAGATTGTCGATGTGATTCTTTCATTTGTAGGTGAAATCAATCAAATCCCGCCTATGTACAGCGCTATAAAACAAGGTGGCGAAAAATTGGTTGATTTAGCACGAAAAGGCATTGTCGTAGAAAGAGAACCAAGGCAACGTACGATTTATTCAATCGACAACATCGTTGTAAGACATCGTACAATAACATTTAATGTCGTTTGTTCAAAAGGGACTTATATTAGGACGCTCTGCCATGATATTGGTGTCAAACTGGGTACATATGCGCATATGACGGCGCTAAATCGAACTTTGAGTGAACCGTTTTCTCTGGCGCAAGCCATTGATTTGGAAAATTTGAGTTTAGAAAATGTATCAAATTACATTCAAACAATTGAAGAATCGCTTGCTTTTTTACCGGAAGTCCGTGTAGCAAGCTCAGAAAAACTATTGAAGTTAATGGAGAATGGCGTCAAAGTGGATTTTTCAAGATTTTGCTCAGTTCAGCATGATGGGCAATTTTATAGGTTTTATGCTGGTGATGTCTTTTGGGGTGTCGTCGAAAAAACAGATCAGGGTATTTTCATGAAAAAAGTGCTAGTTGAGGATGACGAAAATTAGAAAAGGTGACATGATGAAAATTTTTTTTGAAATAGATGAAATTGATGCGGATATCAGCCCAACATCTGTTGCACTTGGCACATTTGATGGACTTCATATTGGGCATATCGAAGTATTGAGAGCGATGAAACAATCTGCAGCGGATAAAGGGTTAAAATCATTTGTGTATACATTTTCAAATCATCCCAGAGAAATTTTAACACCTGACAATGTGCCTTCTAAGATTATGGATATTGATGAAAAGGTACAGATCTTTACAAGAATTGATGTCGATTATCTTGCGCTTATCAAATTTGATGAAAATCAGATTTTATATGAACCAGAAGATTTCATAAAGGAAGTGTTGATCAACACACTCAATATGAAACATTTGACAGTTGGTTACGATTATCGATTCGGGAAAAAAGCAGGTGGAGATGTTGATATTTTAATTGCGCTTTCAGAAAAATATGGTTATACTTTTGAAATTGTTGAACCGATTATGAAAAATGATATGAGAATTTCCTCGACTTTAATTAGAGAGTTGTTGCAAGACGGTCGAATCGATGAAGCAAATTACTATCTTGGTAGAAGCCATTTTATCAAGGGTACAGTTGTAAGGGGAAAAGGTGTCGGACACACAATTGGATTTCCAACCGCAAATTTGAGAATCAAAGAGAACATCAGCACAATCAAGCCAGGTGTTTACATCACAGAGACTGTTTGGCTTGGAAAAACATATCCAAGTGTAACCAACGTCGGTTTTAACCCTACGTTTGAGCAAACCGGTATACATTTGGAAACTTATATTATTGGCATAGATCAAAAGATGTATGACGAGGTGATTGAAGTGCACTTTCTTAAACGATTGAGAGATGAACTTAAATTTGACAGTATTGATGCATTGGTTATCGCGATGAACGGTGATTTAGTTAAGACAAAAGCCCATTTTGGGTTGTAAGTTTTTCTTTACTTGAATCATATATAGTGATATAATTCTAATGTTGTTTACCATGGCTTTGTTTATCGAATCTCCAACGATTTACTAGGCTATTGGCATATATTAATATTATTAGGAGGCATTTAAATGACTAAAGAACAAAAAAATCAAATTATTGAGCAGTACAAAACGCATGCAACGGATACTGGATCACCTGAAGTTCAAATCGCACTTCTCACATTCAGAATCAATGAGTTGAATGAGCATTTACAAGCACATAAGAAAGATCACCATTCAAGAAGAGGTCTTTTAAAAATGGTTGGTAAGAGAAGAAGTCTTCTTAACTACTTGAAAGATAACAATCTTGAGAAGTACAGATCACTTATTGCTGAATTAGGATTAAGAAAATAATGCGATTAATGGAGTCTGACTTTGGTCAGGCTCCATTTTTTTGATGTCAAGTGGGCATCGTAATTTTATCTTTCTATTTTACAGTGAATTTAGTATAATAGAATAGACGTAACGAATTGCGCTTAGTGGAATTTATCTTAAAATCCTACTTATTTGAAGTGAATGCTATTTGGTAGCACTGACTTGAAATAAGTAGGATAAATTCCGTAAAGTGTCTATAAAAAATAATAGGAGGCTTTATGAGTCAAGTAACAGGTTGTCAAGCTCTAGGCGGCGACAAATTAAAAGAAGTAAAAGTGTTTGAAACAACTATAGGAGGTAGAACGTTTAAAGTTGAAGTTGGTAAGATGGCCAATTTAGCAAATGGTTCAGCCCTCATATCATATGGTGAAACGGTTGTTCTTGTAACTGCGGTTTCCACTAGAAAACCAAAACAAGGCATCGACTTTTTTCCACTAACAGTTGAATTTGAAGAGAAGTTATATTCAGTCGGTAAAATACCTGGCGGCTTTATCAAGAGAGAAGGAAGACCGTCTGAGAGAGCAACGTTAACAGCTCGACTTATAGATAGGCCGATTAGACCCCTTTTCCCTGATGGCATGAAAAATGAAGTTCAAGTGGTTGCCACTGTTCTTTCAGTAGATCAAGATTGCACGCCAGATACAGTTGCCATGAATGGTGCTTCAATTGCACTTGGCATTTCAGACATTCCATTTGGTGGACCGGCGGGCGCTGTTACAGTAGGTTATATCGACGGTCGCTATGTACTTAATCCGACCATAGAAGAAAAAGAATTGTCAAAGTTAAACTTAGTCGTTGCAGGCACGGATGAGGCTGTCGTGATGGTTGAAGCAGGCGCTGATATTCTTCCAGAGGATATCATGTTAGGTGCGATCATGTTTGGTCACGATGCGATTAAGGAAATTTGTGCGTTTATTAATTCGATAACGGCTGAAATCGGCAAGGAAAAATATGAAATCGTGTTGCCGGAAGTCAATGAAGCATTTGATGCGGAAATCAATGCGTTTTTAGCAGAAAAAATGAACATGATGGTAAGAATCGTGGACAAGCACGATAGAAATGCTGCTTTAGAAGATTTACAAGCAGATCTTATGGAAAAATTCTTGCCAGAATATCCAGATAAAGAAGATTACCTTAAAGGCAAATTCAAGAGCATAGAAAAAACAAAAATGCGTACCATGATTGTAAACGAACGCGTTAGACCAGATGGTAGAACACCTTCAGAAATCAGACCAATTTCATGTGAAGTTGGATTGTTGCCTAGAACACATGGCTCAGGATTGTTCACAAGAGGGTTGACTCAAGCTTTAACGATTACAACATTAGGTGCTCTAGGTGAATCACAACGTATTGACGGCTTAGATCTCGAAGATACAAAAAGATATATGCACCATTATAACTTCCCACCGTTTTCAGTTGGTGAAGTCGGAATGAGCAGAGTTAACAGAAGGGCTATTGGCCATGGTGCTCTGGGCGAACGCGCTTTATTGCCAGTTATTCCATCGGAATCAGATTTCCCTTATACGATTAGACTTGTTTCTGAAGTCGTTACTTGTAACGGTTCAAGTTCACAAGCAAGTATTTGCGGAAGCACATTATCCCTTCTTGATGCAGGTGTGCCGATTAAAGATTCTGTCGCTGGAATCGCGATGGGATTAATCCAAGAAGATGGAAAAATCGAAATTTTAAGTGATATTCAAGGAATGGAAGATGCTCTTGGCGACATGGACTTTAAAGTTGCAGGTACTAAAGATGGCATTACAGCACTTCAAATGGATATCAAAGTAGATGG
>DMYC01000332.1 GCA_003482695.1 Clostridiales bacterium UBA8960 | reverse complement strand
GCTGCCTGGGAGAGTAGAACGTTGCCAGTTAAATGTAAAAGTCCAGTCTTAATTGACTGGACTTTTTTTAGTATTTAAAACCACTCTCAAGAATATTAAACTGCTTATAATCGGCATCCTCAAGATTAGAGAAGCTCAGACCAATCAGACGAACAGGTTTTTCGAGTATCAAATGATCAAACATATTTACAAGTGCAGCTTTTAAAATAGAAAAGTCATTTGTGTTGTACTCAAGGCTATGGCTTCTGGTAAACTGTTCAAAATCATAATATTTCACCTTAATCGTCAAAGTCCGAGGCATCAAACTGAGCTCGTCTAAGCGTTTTTGAATCCTGATCAAGTATTTTTCTAAAATGCTAAATAGCAATTCACGGTCATCGGTATCGACTTCAAGGGTTGTTTCTTTGCCATATGATTTGCGTTCGGAATACTCACGAACAGGCCGATCATCGATGCCATGGATTCGATCGATAATTTCCTTTGCCCAACTTTCACCAATAATATTATTCAACAGCTCACTCGGGTACTGATACAAGTCGGAAATGGTGAATATTCCAATTCTATTTAACTTTTCACAGGTTTTCTTCCCTAATCCGTGAATTTTTATGATCGGCAATGGCAAAAGCAAGTCGGGAATCTGTTCGGGTTTGATCTCAAAAATACCATCGGGTTTGTTCCAGTCCGATGCCAGCTTGGCTAAAAATTTGTTATATGAGATTCCTACAGAAATCGTCAGACCAGTAAGCGCATTTACTTTTTGTTTAATTTGCTTTGCAATCTCAATAGGGTCCTCATAATCACTCACATCGATATAAGCTTCATCGATGCTGACTCTTTGAACGATATCGAACGCGCTTTCAATGCACTCGAAAATTTGATGGGATATTTCTGAATACCGCTTCATATTGCCATAAACATAGATGCCATGTGGGCACAATTTTTTTGCCACGACGATGCTCATCGCACTTCTAACGCCATATTTTCTTGCCTCATAAGAACAGGTTGAAACAACACTTCTATCTGAATCGCCTCCGACGATTAATGGCTTTCCTCGATATTCGGGGTGATCTAACTGTTCCACGGATGCAAAAAAAGCATCTATATCAAAATGAATGATTTTACGATCTGTCTTTAGCATATTAAGTCCCTTCTATATCAGTACGTATGTTCGATACAATTATACTATAAACCTGCTTAGTCTGTCAAAAATCCCTTTATGTAAACAGCTGGATGTGATATAATTCAGAATATGGTAACGTTACCGAAAACGTTTCCTGTTGTGACTCATGGAGGCATATTTTATGAAGAACATGAATATCAAAGACATAGCAAAGATGGCTGGTGTTGGAGTTAGCACCGTTTCCAGGGTCATCAATCAGCATGCTGACGTAAAAGAAGAAACGAGAAAGCACGTTCTTGAAGTGATTGAAAAGTACAATTACATTCCAAACAACAGCGCTCGAAACCTAAAAAGAACTGAATCCATGGATATTGGCATTTTGATCAAGGGTATGTATAATCCTTTTTTTGCCCGGATGATTCAGTCGATCGAGAAACGTCTGTCAAGCGATGGATATTCTGTCATCATACATTATAATATCGATGATACGAAAGACATTGACGCAGCATACGAATTCATCACAGAAAAAAAACTTAAGGGCATCATCTGTCTAGGTGGTGATTTTGATACGCTCACAGATCAAGAAATCACACGCTTAAGAGTACCTTTTATATTGACATCAACTGAAATTCCCGAAAATTTGAATCGAAAGTTGTTTTCAAGTGTGATTGTCGACAATGAAACAGCCGCATACAGTGCAGTAGAGTATTTAATCGAACAAGGGCATTCAAAAATAGGTCTTATCAGCACAGGTTCAGATGATAAATCCGTGGGCACGATTCGTACAGAGGGCTATATAAGGGCGCTGAATCACTTTGGGATAGAAAAAAAAGACAACTACTTCGAAGTGGGCGCCTACACATTTGAAACAGGTTATGAAGCGATGAATCGCTTGCTTGATAAAGCAAATGACCTTACAGCCATTTTTGCCATTTCCGATGTCATGGCGATAGGCGCCGCAAAGGCCATTAGGGAAAGAGGCCTAAGAATACCGGAAGATATCTCCATTGTTGGATTTGATGATATCGATTATGCATCCTATTTTTTTCCACCTCTTACGACCGTGCATCAACCAGTGGATGAGATCGCTCTTGCCACAGCGGATTTGATGTCCAACCTTTTGGATGAAAAAGAGGATAATAAACATCTTGTTTTCAACACAGCATTAATAATAAGAGAAACTTGTATTAAGCGATCGGTTTAAGGAGGCTGTATGAAGATTTATAAATCAAATGAAGGTGTGATTAAAGTCTGTTTCGGGAAGATGATCCCCACTGAAACGATCAGTGGTCATGCGTTTGAAGTATGTGAGGATCAGGAATTAAGAGGCGGTTTTTTACTTGAACAATCAGAGCTGAAGTGGACATTCTCACTTGATAAAGAGGATGTCGTTTACGGACTTGGCCAAAACATGCGTGGCATGAATAAACGCGGGTCTATTTATGAATCGTTTTGTTCGGATGATCCCAATCACACCCCTGACAAAAAATCGCTTTATGGGGCGCATAATTTTTTTGTCGTACAGGGTGCGAAGACATGGGGCGTCTATTTAGATTTTGCTGGCCGCATAAAGTACGATTTGGGATTTACAAGTCCGGACACCTCTCAAGTAAGTGTTGAAGGGCAAGATGTGGATTTGTATTTTTTTGAAGGCACTTTCAGTGGAATTGTAAGGCAGTTTAGAAAACTGATCGGGCAGAGTTATGTACCACCGAAATGGGCATTCGGTTATCAGCAAAGCCGCTGGAGTTACGAAGATCAAGATAAAGTAAGAGAAGTAGCGGAATCATTTGATAGACATGATTTGCCTTGTGATGCCATTTTTTTGGATATCGATTATATGGAAAATTTTAAAGATTTCACCATCAGTGAAAAGCGATTCCCGGATTTCAAGGCATTTGTTGATGAGATGAAGGCAATTGATATAAAGTTGGTGCCCATCATAGACGCGGGTGTTAAAATCGAGCCTGGCTATGACGTATATGAGGAAGGCATAAAGAATGACTTTTTCGTGACGGATAAGCAGGGTAAACCCTTTGTTGCGGCAGTTTGGCCAGGCAAAGTGCACTTTCCTGATTTTTTGAACAAAGATGCAAGAAATTGGTTTGGTAACTTTTATCATCAATTTTTAGAAATGGGTATTGAAGGATTTTGGAATGACATGAATGAGCCTGCGATTTTTTACTCAGAGCAGGGGATCAAGGAAGCAATCGCATTCGTCAAAGCACAAGAAGGCTTAAATCTCGATATTTATACGTTTTTCGAACTTAAAGATAATATCTTAAAATTATCCAATGCCGAAAAAGACTACAAAAGCATGTATCATATCATGCAAACAGAGACGGGTGAGAAAAAGCTCAACCATTATGACGTTCACAACTTATATGGATATAATATGACGCGTGCAGCCGCTGAAGGCTTCACACGCTATGATGATCATCGCAGGTATCTTCTTTTGACAAGGGCATCACATATCGGTATGGCGAAGCATTCGGGCATCTGGACGGGTGATAACCACGCGTGGTGGGAACACCTTAAACTCAACGTGCATATGATGCCTGCGCTGAACATGGCCGGTTTTTTATATGCAGGCGCTGATACTGGTGGTTTTGGTGGTGATGCAAGTGGCGAGTTGCTCGTGAGATGGATGCAGTTCAGTCTGTTTACACCACTTCTTAGAAACCATGCCGCGATGGGGACAAGGGTTCAGGAGCCATGGCAGTTTGGACAACATACAACCGAAGTACTTAGAAACATGATGAGGATGCGTTATGCGTTCATCCCCTATCTGTATTCGGAATATATGAAGGCAAACTTAAACTATGAAATGCTATTCGCGCCACTTTCATATGTCTATGGTGACACGATGTCCAAAAGTGTTGAAGACCAATTGCTTTTCGGTGAATCGATGATGTTGGCACCGGTCATGGAACAAAATGCGAAGGGCCGATATGTCTACTTGCCTGAAAAGATGGCAATGTGGCGCATAGAGTCATTTGAGAGTTTGGATGTGTTGCCGTTTACCTTAATGGAACCTGGGCATCACCACGTAGATGTGCCGACACATGAGTTTGTCACTTTTTTACTTCCCGGTAAGCTTGTGCCTCTTGCAAAACCGGCAAATAGGGTTTCGAAGATCGATACCACAGATTTGACGGTCATCGGTTATGTCCCGGAAAAAGCCACATACACTTACTTTGACGACGATGGCGTAACAAATGCATATCAAAAAGGCGTGTTTATTGAAACGCATTTTGAAGTGTTGAAAAAGGAAACAAGTTACAGTATTAGCGTAGATACAAACGACCACAAATTAAGAAATGTGACGTTTTATCTTATAGATGACTCAGGAAAATGCCATGTTATTAAGCAGGGTGTTCCAATTGAGTCAATGCAGCTCGTTTAAACAGCGATATTAAAACTTAAAATTGGAAACGTTTCCAAGGAGGAAAAAATGGGAAAATATACGGATGAAATCAAGTTTTTCTTGAAGTCTGAGTTTGGTAAAAAAATTGAAAATGCGTCAGAACAAGAAATTTACTATGCGCTCTCAAAAGCAGTTGTAGCAGAGCTGACAGACAACTGGGAAAAGAGTAAGGAAATCTACGGAAAAGAGAAACAGGCGTTTTACCTTTCGGCAGAATTTTTGATGGGACGCGCACTTGGCAACAATCTAATGAACTTGAACCTCTATCACGATATTAGGGAGGAGCTTAGTGCATTAGGGGTCAATCTAAATAAACTCGAGGAAATCGAAGAAGATGCAGGTCTTGGAAATGGCGGACTTGGTAGATTAGCTGCTTGTTTCCTGGATTCAGCTGCGACGATGAACGTTCCGCTTCACGGTTATGGCATACGCTATGATTTTGGAATTTTTAAGCAGTATTTCGAAAATGGGTTTCAAAAGGAAACGGCAGATCATTGGCAAAAGAACGGTGACCCTTGGTCAATCAGACGGGCTGACGAAACAGTGACCGTCCACTTCGAAGATGGCGATGTGCTTGCAGTACCTTATGATACACCGATTATCGGTTATGGCACGAACAACATCAACACGCTAAGACTTTGGAAAGCAGAGCCGATTGAGCCGTTTGATTTCAAACTGTTCAACGACCAGGATTATGATAAATCGGTGACGGTAAAAAATCGTGCAGAAGATATTTCCAGAGTTCTATACCCGAACGATTCAACAAATGACGGCAAAGTTCTGAGACTTAAGCAACAGTACTTCTTCGTTTCAGCATCTCTTCAAGAAATCGTTAGAAAGTTTAAGGAAGTTCACGGCAAACACTTTGAAAAGTTTCCGGAGTTTAATGCCATTCAACTGAATGATACGCATCCAGTCGTGGGCATTCCAGAGCTAATCAGAATTTTAGTCGACGAAGAGCATATCTCGTTTAAAAAGGCATGGCATATTGCGCAAGAGACCTTTGCTTATACAAACCACACCATTTTAAATGAAGCGCTTGAAAAATGGTGGATTGGATTCTATAAGGAACTCTTGCCAAGAATCTATGAAATCATCGAAAAACTGGATAAGCAGTTCATCGCTGAACTGAAAGCGCTTGGATACGATAAAGAAGCGGTCAAGCATATGAGAATCATCCAAGACAACATGATTCATATGGCATATCTTGCGATTTATGGCACAAAAGCAACCAATGGTGTTGCAGCGCTTCATACAGAAATTCTAAAAGCTCAAGAGCTGAATGATTGGTACAAGCTTTACCCATCGCGTTTCCAAAACAAGACGAACGGCATCACACAGAGAAGATGGTTGCTATTATCCAACCAAGAATTATCGAACTTCATTTCGGAAAAGCTTGGAAACAAAGAATGGGTAACAGATTTAAGTGCACTTAGAGCACTTAAGCAATATGCGGACGATCCTAGTGTTTTAAGTCAATTCCTAGAGATAAAAAAGCTTAAAAAGGAACAGTTGGCTGCATATGTCAAAGAAGTTGAGGGCATCGACATCGATCCAGCTTCAATCTTCGACATTCAGATCAAGCGCCTTCATGAGTATAAGCGTCAGCTCTTAAGTGCATTCCAAATTTTAAACATGTATTTTGACATCAAGGACAACCCGAAAATAGATATTGTTCCAAGAACGTTCATTTTTGGGGCAAAAGCGGCACCTGGCTACTTCAGGGCAAAAGGCATCATCAAGTTCATCAACGAAATTGCGAAATTGGTCAACGATGATAAAGATGTGGCCGGTCGCATCAAAGTGCTGTTCGTTTCGAACTACAGAGTGTCATATGCAGAAAAATTGTTCCCTGCAGCTGACTTGTCTGAGCAGATTTCCACCGCGGGCAAAGAAGCATCAGGTACGGGCAATATGAAATTTATGCTCAATGGCACGCCGACGATTGGCACACTGGATGGTGCAAATGTCGAAATCGTGGAAGAAGCAGGGATTGAAAACAACTATATATTTGGCGCAGAAGTGGATGAGCTTGAAGCGATCAAAGATTCGTACGATCCGAATGCAATCTATGCATCGCACCCAAGGTTAAAGAAAATTATTGACACACTTATCGACGGAACCTTTGACGATGACGGGACTGGCATGTTTGAAGAACTCTACAGCGCACTCCTTAAAGGCAAATCTTGGCATAAAGCGGACAACTATTTCATCCTTAAAGATTTCGACAGCTATGTGGAGGCGCAAAAGCGCGTTGATCACGATTTCAGAGACCAAATGGCTTGGGCGAAAAAATGCTGGATGAATATCGCTGGTGCAGGGAAATTCAGCAGTGATAGAACGATTTTGGAATATGCGAAAGACATTTGGAATATAAGCCGCATTGATGTATAATAGTCTGAGAATTAACGATTAGGAGGCATCAATGTACATCGGGATCGATTTGGGTGGTACAAATATTGCGGGTGGACTCGTTACAACCGCTGGTGAAATCGTCAGTAAAATTTCAGTTCCTACAGGGCGTGAGCGCGGAAGCGATGCGGTTATAGAGGATATCTACCAAGTCGTGGAGTCACTGATGAAAGCGAATCAAACTGGTGAACAAGTGAAGGGAATCGGCATTGGCATTCCAGGTATTGCCGATCCTCACACGGGTGAGGTTATCGTCTGTGTCAATTTGAATTGGTACAATGTTCCTCTCAGAGCAAAGCTTACAGAGAAGACGCCATTGCCGATATTCATTGACAATGACGCTACAGTAGCGGGCGTTGCAGAGTTTCAGGTCGCACAAGAAGGCAAATATAAAGATGCAGTCATATTGACTCTTGGAACAGGTGTAGGCGGCGGCGTCCTCGTAGATGGAAAAGTCGTGTCAGGGCATCACGGTATCGGTTCGGAACTGGGTCACATGTTGATTGGAGAATCTCTTTACACGTGTAATTGTGGCAGAAACGGTTGTCTTGAAACATTTGCGTCGTCAACAGCGATTATTCATTATGCCAAACACTTGATACATGCTGGAAGAAAGTCATCCATGATGGATGCCGTCTGTGGCGACATCGATAAAATCTCAGGCGAAGTCATTTTCGCTGCTGCGAGAGAGGGTGATGTTGTCGCAGTGGAAGTCATCAGAAGACTCGTGACATATTTAAGTAGAGGCATCATGAACATCGTTTGTACTTTAGACCCTGAAATCGTATTTTTGGGTGGTGGATTGTCCATGGCCGGAGATTTCTTGCTAAATCAAGTGAAAACAGAACTTGATGGGCTAAAGTATTTTAAGGCGACGCCACATGCAAAAGTGGAAATTGCAAAGTTTAAAAACGACGCAGGCATCATTGGCGCTGCGATGTATGCCATGATTCAACGATAATTTAGGTTAGAATGGAGAACGGTATGAGCAAAATAAAGTTCAGTTTTGAGAATGCGCTCATTAAATCGCATGAATACGAATACTTGAAACCCGTCATTTCAGCGGCACATAAGACCTTGCATACGGGTGATGGACCAGGTAATGACTATATCGGTTGGGTTGATTATCCCACAAACTACGACAAGGCTGAGTTTGAACGCATCAAAGATGCGGCAAGACGCATCAACGAAATGGCGGACGTGTTGATCGTCATCGGCATAGGTGGTTCTTATCTTGGTGCAAAAACGGTTATAGACGCATTGACGCATAGTTTTTATAATGAACTTCCAAAAGAAAAGCGTTTGACTGCAAAGATCTATTTCGCAGGTCATCAAATCAGCGGCACGTATTTGACGGATTTACTTGAGATGATCGAAAATGAATCCGTTTGTCTAAACGTCATCTCGAAATCAGGTACGACAACTGAACCTGCGATTGCTTTCAGAGTGCTTAAGAAAGCCCTTGAGAACAAGTACGGAAAAGAAGAAGCGACCAAGCGTATTTTTGCGACGACCGATGAAAAAAACGGCGCACTTAGAGGGTTGTCGACCGCAAATGGCTATGAGACATTTATCATCCCTTCAAATGTAGGTGGAAGATATTCGGTCATCACACCGGTTGGCTTGCTTCCAATCGCCACAGCGGGCATCGATATTGACGCCTTTATGAAAGGCGCGCTAGATGGACAGCATGAGTTCTCAAACGAGCAAATCGATGAGAATCCTTGCTACCAATATGCACTCCTTCGCAATGTCCTATATAACAAAGGCAAAGCAATCGAAGTCCTTGTTGGTTATGAACCTTCCATGGCATTTTTAGCGGAATGGTGGATGCAACTTTATGGTGAGAGTGAAGGCAAAGACGGCAAAGGCATTTTTCCTACAAAAATGAATAACACAACCGATCTTCACTCAATGGGACAAATGATACAAGATGGACCTAGACATATTTTCGAAACGGTTGTACGCGTCGAAAATTTTGAGAAAGACATCGTCCTCGAACTTGAAGATTCCGATCTGGATGGGCTCAATTATTTGGCAGGCAAGACGATGAGTTATGTCAATGAAAACGCATTCAAGGGGACACTTGAAGCACACGTTGATGGCAATGTCCCAAATCTCGTGATCACCATCGAAAAACAAGACGCCTATAACCTAGGAAAGTTGATGTACTTTTTTATGAAAGCATGTGGTGTAAGCGGTTACGCACTAGGCGTCAATCCATTTGATCAACCGGGTGTGGAAGCGTATAAGACGAACATGTTCAGGCTACTGGGCAAGAAATAGAGATACCTATATCTTGTTAGTCCTTTAGGACTATACACACTATATATAGTGTAAAACGAAGAAAATCAATCATTTTTTCTTCGTTTTTTTTTGTTTTTTTGCCCAAATTGGATAGACATGTCGTGAAGTCGATGCTACAATATGGAAGTGTAATACATGAGTTAAATACTAAATATAGTATTTGTAATAATCTAAAAACGCTATATAGAGGGGTGTGAAGCATGAAAGTAGTAAAAAGAGACGGGGCAATCGTAGATTTTGAAGTGGCCAAGATCGTAAGAGCAATCGAGAAGGCGATGAAAGAAACGAAAGCAGGTGTTGACAAACCACTTAGCGAAGCGATCGGTGAGCAAATTATCGAAGCCGCTACGAGTCGAGATATGCCTATTTCTGTTGATGAGATTCAGGATTTGGTCGAAGAACTTCTCATGGAAAGTCCGAGGAAAGATGCAGCTAAGAAGTACATAATCTATAGAAATGAAAAAGACAGCACGAGGATCACACGAAAAAAAGAAGATCACAGACTGCTCACTGACGAGTTCATCAGCAAGTATAAGCACATGGACTCGCCGATGCATCAATTGGGAGATTTCGTTTATTATAGAACATACTCAAGATGGTTGCCGGAAGAGAAAAGAAGAGAGTACTGGTGGGAAACCGTTAGAAGAGCGGTGGAATACAACTGTACCATCACGAAGACGAACCGTTCTGAAGCAGAGGAACTGTTTGATAACATCTTCCATTTAAGACAATTTCTCTCGGGAAGAACTTTTTGGGTAGGCGGCACTTCCGTTGCGAAACATTACCCAATGGCAAACTACAATTGCAGCTTCCAAATCGTGAACAATTTTAGCGCTTTTAAAGATATCTTCTATTTGCTTATGATCGGATCGGGTGTCGGCGTTAGAATTCTTAAAGAAGATGTCGCGCAACTTCCTAGAGTAAGAACAGATTTCGAAGTGGTTCATAAAGATTATTCACCGCTTCCAAGAAACGAAAGAGAAGATAACACAAGTCTTGAGTTTTTTTACAACAACACGGTTAAAATCACAATCGGCGACTCAAAAGAAGGTTGGGTACAATCCCTTGACTTCTTTATGCAACTCATTCATAGCAACGAGTATAGAAACATCAAGACCATTATCATAGACTATGACCACGTCAGACCTAAAGGCGAAAAGCTTAGAACATTTGGTGGCACAGCGAGTGGACATACGAGTCTTAAAAACATGTTCTATAAAATCGACCGTGTCGTTAAAAAAGCTGGTATTTTGAGCGAGTCGAAGATCGTTAAGCTTAGACCGATTGATTGTCTAGATATCGCCAACGTCATCGGAGAAAACGTTGTCGTAGGTGGCGTTAGAAGAACAGCAGAAATCGTACTTGTCGATGCGGATGATCAAGAGTGTATCGAAGCGAAATCTAAACTTTATACGATGGAAGATGGCAAATGGATTGTCAACGAAGAAATATTGCATCGTCAAATGAGCAACAATTCGATCTATTATAAAGAAAAGCCAAGCCGCGAAAAACTCAGATGGCAACTTGAGCGTATGCGTTATTCAGGTGAACCGGGCTGGGTAAATGAAGTCGCAGGTGCTAAGCGCAGACCAAACTTCAATGGCGTAAACCCATGTGGCGAAATCCTACTTGATAATAAGGGCCTATGTAACCTTACAACGATCAACGTTTACGCTTTCGTTTACGATGGCAACAAACTCGATGTACAAGGGTTGCTAAAAGCTCAAAGGCTATCGGCAAGAGCAAGTTACAGAATGACATGCGTCGAGCTTGAATTGCCTATGTGGAACAATGTACAGCAGAGAGATAAACTGTTGGGATGTTCTCTAACGGGCTGGATGGATATGGTCAATGCAACAGAAATGTCAGCAGATGAACAAGCCAATCTATTGAGACAACTTAGAGACGCTGCTAAAAAAGAAGCTGAAATGTACTCGGCAGAACTTGGCGGAAGAGTACCGGTACTCGTTACAACAGTAAAGCCTGAAGGCACATTGTCACAGCTTCCAGTTGTATCAAGTGGCGTACATTATTCGCATTCTCCTTATTATATAAGACGCGTTAGAATCAATTCACATGACCCGCTTGTAAAAGTTTGTGAGGAACTGGGCTATCCTGTGTTGCCAGAAGTTGGTCAAGAATGGGAAACTTGTACGACAAAAGTTGTCGAGTTCCCAGTAAAAGCACCGGATGGAAAGACAAAATACGATGTTTCAGCGATAGAACAGCTTGAAACGTACAAGTTGTTTATGGAAAACTATGTAGATCATAACTGTTCGATAACCGTTTCTGTTCGACCAGATGAATGGATCAACGTCGAAGAGTGGGTTTATAAAAATTGGGATGACACAGTCGCGTTATCGTTCTTACCTCTTGAAGACAGTTTCTATCAGCTCATGCCTTATGAGTCGATCACTGAAGAGGAATATACAAAACGAGCAGCTGAAATGAAACCTTTCAGACCATCACTCATCACTAAATACGAGAAAGAGGAAATCGAACTTGATTTCGGATCCGACGGTTGTGATACGGGAGCGTGTCCAGTAAGGTAATAAGTTAAGTGAACGAGTTTGGTACAAATACAAGAAAATGTATTTGCACCAAACTCTTTTTTTTATTAAGGCAGATTACTGTTTTTTATTGTTTTTTTAAATCGAAAGAAGGAAAAACGAATAATGTATAGAATATTACAAATAATGCAAAAATTCAAATAAATCCAACTTGAGAGGAGAATTTTCGAATGAAAAACTATGCAGTTGACAAAATTAGGAACGTTGCATTCTTAGGACATGGAGGAAGCGGAAAAACAACTTTAACTGAAGCTCTATTATTTACCACAAAAGTAACATCTAGAATGGGTAAAGTTGACGATGGTAATACAGTTTCAGATTACGATAAAGAAGAGATCAATAGAAAGTTTAGTATTGGAACATCATTGATTCCGATTGAGTGGCATGATCATAAATACAACTTTTTAGATACGCCAGGTTATTTTGACTTTGTGGGTGAGACGCTTAGTGCGCTCAGAGTTGCTGGTGGTGCAGTCATTTTAGTGGATGCGGCATCGGGCATCGAAGTCGGAACTGAAAAAGCTTGGAATTTCACTGAAAAAAGAAATATGCCTAAAATCATATTTATCAACAAGATGGATAAAGACAACGTAAACTATGTCAAATTGATTAAAGATTTAAAAGACAGTTTCGGGAAAAAAATAGCGCCATTTTGTATTCCGATTGGCGAAGGTCCTGAATTCAAAGGATTTGTAAACGTCGTAGATCAAGTTGGCAGAGTGTTCAACGGCACACTTTGTGAAGATGCGCCAATTCCTTCAGATATGGAGCAACGCGTCAGACCTATTAGAGATATGCTGATTGAAGCAGTTGCTGAAAGTGATGAAGAAATGATGATGAAGTTCTTCGAAGGAGAAACGTTCTCGAATGAAGAAATTCACGAAGGGCTCAGAAAGGGCGTTATTGCTGGTGAAATTGTACCGGTTATCGTCGGCTCAGTGGAAAAAAGAATAGGCATCCATACATTGATGGATATGATCTTTGATTACTTCCCAACACCAAAAGAATTGAACGAAGGCGTTTATAAAGGCATGCATCCAGATTCTGAAGAGGAGATTCAGCGCACTGTTGATGAAAAAGAGCCGTTTTCAGCATTTGTATTTAAAACGATCGTCGACCCTTTTGTTGGAAAAATTTCTTTGTTCAAGGTTTATTCTGGTGTGGCCAAGAAAGATATGGAAGTGCTGAATGCCAACAAGGACGAAAAAGAGCGCATCGCTTCTTTATTTCTATTGCGTGGTAAAGAACAACTTGAAGTTGAGAAAGTCATCGCAGGCGATATTGGTGCAACTGCAAAACTTCAGTATACTGAAACGGGAGATACGCTTTGCGATAGGGAAAAACCGATAAAGTACGTTGGCATCAACATGCCGAAACCGGCGCTTTTCATGGCGATTGAGCCAAAATCCAAAGGTGACGAGGAGAAAATTCACGCATCGCTCCACAGATTAACGGAAGAAGATCCGTCATTTAGCCTCGAAAGAAACAAAGAAACGCGTCAAACATTACTAGGTGGACAGGGAACGATGCAGGTCCAAGTCATTACGAGCAAACTTAAAAACCTTTTTGGTGTCGAGGTAAATCTCGAAGATCCAAAAGTGGCTTATAGAGAAACGATTAAAGGCGTTGCGACCGTTCAAGGCAAGCATAAGAAACAATCGGGCGGTGCAGGACAATATGGTGACATTCATGTGAAGTTCGAGCCAAGCAATGAGCCATTTGTCTTTGAAGAAAAGATATTTGGTGGGTCTGTTCCAAGACAGTACATTCCAGCTGTTGAGAAAGGCTTGATCGAATCTCTTGAGCATGGTGTGTTGGCAGGTTGTCCAGTTGTGAACCTCAAAGCGACACTGCTTGACGGTTCATATCACGCAGTGGACTCTTCGGAGATGGCGTTTAAATTAGCGGCACATATCGCTTTCAAAAAGGGTATGGAGCAAGCGCAAGCTGTTCTGCTTGAGCCGATAGCGCATGTTGAAATATATATTCCTGACGAGTATATGGGCGACATCATGGGAGATATGAACAGAAGAAGAGGCCGTATATTAGGTATGGAACCAAATGAAACAGGCTATCAAAAAGTTATCGCAGAAGCACCTCAGTCTGAAATGTTTGCATATGCAACAGACCTCAGATCGATGACCCAAGCGAGAGGTTGGTTCAGCATGAGAGTTGAACGCTATGAAGAAGTGCCGATGCAAATTGCGCTTAAAATAATTGATCAAGTTAAAAAGGACAATGAAAAATAAAACCTGTAGCATTTATATGGGGAAATAGGGGAAATAAGATAAAAGACAAAATGTGAGACGGTAAAAGACCTAGCGGTAAGCTGGGTCTTTTATTTGTCTGGATAAATTGATACACTATAATAAGTANNAGGAGGCAGTCATGAAAACATACAATTTCGACGAATATGCAAATGATGTCATAAATTATGCATTTTCAGAAGCGAGGGATCTAGGACATCGTTATATCGGCACAGAACACATACTTTTGGGACTGTCTTTAATCAAAAGCGCCAGAGTTAACGAGACTTTTTTGTATTACAGAATAACGGCGAAAGACATTAGGCAGGAGCTCATAAAATTAATCGGTAACATC
>DMYC01000204.1 GCA_003482695.1 Clostridiales bacterium UBA8960 | reverse complement strand
TGATGGTCCAGGTCCGTAAATCCTAAAGGTCCATGAAGGGTTTCCATTCCATGTTCTTTAGCCCAAGCTATGCCTGTTTCAAGCAAAGCGCTTGACACCGCATAGTCATCAACAAAATCGAAACTTGTAAACCGAACATATTTTTGATTCCACTTTTGATTGCTTTTGCGGTTTAATATAACACCGAGCCGACCAACGACTTCATTTGAATGATTATATGCAAGGTAATAAGCCACATCACAAAACTCGAAAGCTGGATTTGACTTAGGGTTCATAGATGCCAAAACATCTGAGACAAGTTCAGGTACATAGTAAGGATTCTCTGAATACAGACGATTCGCAAATGCCGCAAATACCTTAAAATCTTTCTTAGATTCAATTTTTTCGATTCGTATCATTAAGCACCTCATCGTAGTAGTTTTTTTCGAGTATTTTTGATGAATAATAAAACATGGCGCTTATCTTTTGGGAAACCTCGTTTCGGTGCGTTAAAACCGTTTCATCATCTGCATCGCCTGTCTTTGTAAAGACTTTCGTGGCCGTATTGTACCTTCCTTCGCCCGTTATGAAACTTTGATTGTTGAATACCACAAGTGGGCTTGCACTGGAAAAAATGTCTTTTCCCATCACTAATCTTGAATCGTATGCGATGCCCATCATGTTCGACAAGGTCGGTAATATGTCCAAACTTGATGCGGGTTTTTCCACCACCATAGGTTTCATATTTCCCGAGTACATAATCAGCGCATTCCTATATAGCTCAAATACTTTGTCAACCGGTCCACCATTTAGTTCTTCAATTTCAGCGTGCGCAAGTCCGTATGGATAATGATCTGAACTGATGACAATCAATGTACGGTCCAGTTTATCACTTTCTTCTAAAGCTTCCAGCAAATAAGCCATGGCGCGATCGAGTTCGATTTGTGTGGCAAGATATTCCTTTACCGGTTCTGAATAGTCTAAATGCTTCACGAGGGGATAGTTTTTGGCAGCCATCTGGTTTCCACTTACATCATAAAACATGTGTCCGCTGACTGTCATATAATAAGCGTGAAAACGCTCTGAATGTATATACTCAGGGAGTGACACCTCTAGCATTTCCAGATCTGATCTTGGCCATGTGTCCTCAAGTATGAGTCCATTACCAATACCTTTATACGCATATCCCATATTGGGATGTGTTAAGTGACGGTCATAGTAGGTGTATGTGTGATTGTGATACGCTTTGGTATCATAGCCAAGCGCTTTAAGTTGATTGCCCATGGCAAATGGCATATGATTGTTTCTGGAGTATCTGTAGCTCCACACGCCACTTTTGGGTAATAAGCCCGTCGTTGCAACGTATTCACCATCAGATGTGCTCACACCCCAAATCGGTGTATAAAATTCTTTGAAAAAGATGCCTTGATGCATCATTTTGTAAAGCGTCGGTGTAACATCCTCTCTGACGGCTAAATGTGAAAACCCTTCTGCCGTAATGAATACGAGATTATAGTCTTTATAAACCCCAGTCATGTCATTTTGCTCTGTCGCTTCGATGCTGCTAAAATAATCATGCATATCCATTAAAATTTTGTCTTTTGTTTGTGCTTTCAGTGCTTCAAAATCGATCGTCAAAATATTATAAGTCGTCGGTTTTGGTGTAACTTCAACCACCTTTTCAGTCGTTTCTTCAACTATGGCAGGTTCTGTTTCTATGGTTACATCGATATCGGTTGACTCAAGACTTGGCGACCAACTAAACAATATGCGCTTGATGTCGACTCTAATCGTCGTAATCAGTCCAATATTATTGACTGAAAACTCAGGATAATTCATGTTGTAATAGACGTTGTATGGTGAATTTTCAGAACGGTCGCCAACATGGATGAGGAGCAATCCCGAAAGATATAAGGCAACCCCCACCCCCAACAAAACGAATCCTAGCCTTTTATGACGTTTTAATCCCAACCAGCCTCTTAAGACTAAAGGCATCGCAATGCAAGGTAAAAGCAAAAGAAAAACAGTGCCTGCATGCGTTCTTGTAGCCTTTATCGCTATATCGATAAACTCGAGCGCTCGACCTGTATTACCCGCTGAGTACACGGAATAATACGTGCGCATCAATTGAAAATATACAAATTGTGAGGCAAACAAAAGACTGCACAGCATCATAAAAACAAAATGCATAATCAAATAGATGCGTTTGGAACCAATCCATTCGGTTAAGCTAAAAAATATCAATATGATCGATAAATTGAAAACTAGACCGATATATAAACTCGGTGTTAAAAACACCCCTCCATTTGCAAGTCGCATCAATGTTTCCAAATATGTCAATGCAACAACCCAGTATGCCAATAAAATGTCTTTTCTCATTCAACGCCTCTTCACGACTCAATATCAAGCTTTATAAAAACATTCACGATGTTTGAATCAAACTGACTGCCCGCGCATCGTGACAACTCGTCTAAAGCCTCTTCTTTACTCATGGCTTTTCTGTAAGGTCGATCGGTTGTCATGGAATCATACGCATCAGCAACTGTAATGATTCTAGAGATCAAAGGGATTTCATCCCCCACTAGCCCTCTTGGGTAACCTTTGCCATCCCAGTGCTCATGATGTGAAAGGACATAGTCGGCAAGGTCTGAATACTGGTCCACAGATTTCAGAATTTGATAACTGCACTCTGGATGCCTTTTAATTTCTTCATATTCTTTATCCGTTATCTCACCTGATTTCGTCAAAAGTGCCGTATCAAGTACGATTTTTCCGATGTCATGCATCAGTGATGCCGTTTCAAGGTCTTTAATCATATTGTACTCAAAACCCAATGCGCGACCTATCTCAACTGAAATCTTACTGACGCGCTCTGAATGTGCTTGCTCACGTTGATTTTGCGTATACAAAGTATTTAAAATTGTTTTGATGGTCTGATTTCGCATACTTTGACTTTCGGTCAGTTTTCTGCGATACATCATTTCTTCAGCACTAACGAATACATCTTCCATACTTTGTCTCATATCCGTTTTAACGCTCCAACCGATAGAAATCGACAAGATGATATGGTTGACCGAGTTTAGTTGGGTTGCTTCGTATATTCTGCTTACAATATTCTCTGCATCGTGGGCGTCCGTTTTAGGCAAAATAATCGCGAACTCGTCTCCTCCAATTCGTGCGATGATGTCATCCGATCGACACTCCACTCTCAAAATTTCAGATATCTTCTTAAGCAACTCATCGCCGGCCAAATGACCAAATGCGTCATTTGTAAGCTTTAATCCATTAACGTCACATACCGCTAAAGTTAATGGCAAGTTTCGCGCTGTATTAAGTCGAATGCTTTCTTCCTCGAAAAAACGTCTATTGTAGAGGCCCGTCAACTGATCATGATAGCTTAAATATAAGATGCGCTCTTCTTTTTCAAGCTTTTCTGTGTAATCTCTGAAAATAATGACATGACCTCGCGATGTTTCAGTATGGTCTATAATGGGTGAAGCTGCATATTCTATAGGGATTACATTGCCTCCCTTTTGCGTTAACAATATATTCTTTTCTTGCCTTATGCAAAAGACCTCTTCCAGAGATTCACCTTTCGCCTCAATCGCTTGCCATCCCGTCAATTCTTCAGCCGCGGGATTCATCATGTCAATTCTACCGTTTTCATCTGTAGATATGACGCCATCCACCAATGCGTGAAGCGTCGTTAGCAACAGATTCTTTTCTTGACTTAGAATTTTTTCAAGGCGTTTTATGTCAGAAACATCGGTGAACAACGTTGCAAACTGGTTTTTGCTCGGGCTGTAGACACTCACTGAAAAATACTTGTCGAGTTCACCTGAATAATTGACAAAATGATCGCTCACTCCTGTCAGTGCAACTTTTCCATATTTCTCTATCCAGACTTTTTCTGTATTTGGCAGTATTTCTGTGATGCGTTTGCCTTTAATCACCTCTGACTTTAATTGTGTAATGACTTCAAACGCTTTATTGACCTCTAAGAACGCGTAATCTACTGGATTTCCATCTGAATCACAAAACACTTCGTGAATTGCAAATCCTTCATTCATATTGTCGAAAAGATTTTGCAATCGTTAACTATAGGCTATAGTCTTATCATGTGCCTTTTTTACGAATACGAACGCAATCGATAAAGAAATGATCAACAATGCTGCCAGTATGTAAATTACAACTCTATTTTGCAATGATTTTTTTTCAGCCAAAAGTCTCGGTGTTATATCATATACAGTAGATAGCAATAAGTTTTCCGACTTTTCATTTTCAAATGGGTATGAATAAACCTCCACATAGCGAATGCTGCCATCTTTCAATTTGTGTTCAAAATTAAAATAGGTACGTTCCTGAGTAATCGCTCTGGTCATTTCAATTTGAATTTCACCAGGTGTCAAATTGTTGATTTGTTGTATCTTCATTTGCGTCAGTTCATCTACTGAATAGCCATAAAATTGTGCTGCAGCACGATTTGCATTGATAATATCTCCGTTTATCGGATCGATGATCAACATGACCGAACCAATATTCTCGAATATATTTTCAATGTTTATCGGCTCTGTCTCAGAAAATGAGATGACAGAAAACGAAATGATCAAAATTACACTTAGCGCTAACCATATATATTTTGAATCCTTTTTCATCACGAACCTCTCTTATCGATTTTTAAGGTAAAAACACATTACTTATATATATACCACCGTAACTATTATTATACCATTTTTTTGAATTTGATTAACCTTAAATCATTCGGGTATGATAAATAGTAATCAATGTTGCATCGCTATGTTTAAGGAGGGTCTTATGAATGCGCTAAAGCTAGCTGAAAAGAGACATTCTGCAAGAGAATACAAACACAAAAGTTTATCAGAAGCAGATCGAACCTACCTAGATTCTATTCTAAATGCTAGACCTGTCGTCGCAGCAGGTAAAATAGAATTCAGATTTGTGGAAGACGGTTTTTCGGTTGCAGATAAGATGGAGGGGCTTGCAGGTTATTTCGGAAGAATGATTATTGCACCTCACTATTACGCCATTTTGTGTAGCGACCACGACACCTGCCACAAAGTCGTCGGATATGAAGGCGAAAGATTTATACTTGAGGCGACAAAAAAAGATATTGGCACCTGTNNCGATAGCACCGCCGTTAAAAAAGTTCTAAACATAGACAGTGAAATGGAAGTGGGTGCTTTGATTGCCGTTGGATATGGCAAAAGAGAGTATCAACAATCTACCATCTACGCTTCATCAAGAGCTGGTAGTCTTTCATCACTGACAGATCTTGGTTATCCAAATATAAACGCTTACAACACACAAGGCCCTGCGAGCGTCAGGAAATCCATAACGGAATTTGTTCATATTGATCGTTGGGGAAACTTATCGACTATAGAGGATTTAGAAGTCATGGGGATACACGAGGCGCTTTTCTATATGCGACTCGCACCTTCGTATCACAATAGACAACCGTGGCACTTTATTCTGCGCCGCAAAGAAATTGACCTCATTATTGAGAAAAGCAGCCATATTTCGGATACAATCCACGGCATCGATGCTGGAATCGCGATGCTCTATTTCGAAGTTGGGTTACACGACTCCGGGATTAAGGGCGAATGGAAAATGGCAGATTTCGAAATGAATTACGAAATCCCGAGTGGATATGAAATCATGGGGCGTTACGAGTTCTAAACAAAAGAGGGACATGCAGATTTAACAGCGTGTCCCTCATATTTTTTACTCGTTATTCCAACGTATGCATAATGGCACCCTTCGCCTCCAAAAAATGCTCAAGGTCATTTACGTATTCGTATAGCAATGATCTGTTTTCAAACTCTTCTCTCGTCTGTGGCAATTTCATCTCTTTAAATCTCAAACGATACGCTTTAAATGTATCAATAATCTCTTCTAAAGTGCTCGTCTTATCAAAACGATTCGAAATCATGTCCGTCAATTCGGCTACCATCATCGTTTGATCATAATGCCCTCGAATTCTCTTAAAATACCTTTTCATATGATGCAGCATTTCGAATTGTGCCAAACGTGCTTCAATATATTTCACATGCTCGGTGACTTCTTTGGTCATTTTATTTTCTGATTCCATCCAAGCTCTATTGTTGCAAATTTTAAGTTTTTGCTCTAGATCATGATAAAGTGTATGATCGACCAGCGGTTGTTGATTTCTTAAACTCGTGGCCATGTTTTTGAGTATTTGCTTGAACATGGCCTCAATTTCAACGATGTCTTTCTTGATTTGCTTATCTAAACTGGGCATATATAAATTGAGAATAAATCCGATTCCCGCACCAATCAGCATTTGCATCATTTCGTTCAGCAAACTCGGCAGTGCAACCGACTCAACTGCAACAAGATGGGATACCAGTACAGAACAAGGCACAATCCCATCGTTAAACTTCAACCTTGTGGCAATTGGAATAAAGAATAGGAGGTAAACGCCAAAGGAAATGGCAGAATAGCCAATCAACGTGAAAACAATCGTGCCAATTCCAAGTGCTAAAATCGTCGAGCCGATACGCATAATCGCTAAATCCCTAGATTTCTTTCTCGTCGCTTGAACACTTAGTATGACAATAATTCCAGAATTGACAGCATAAGCGAGATTTAGCCTTTGCGAAATATACACTGCTAAAGCTGCGCCAATTACTGTCTTAATCGTTCTAAACCCAATCAGCTTTTTTTTATGTTCCATATGAATACACCCATATTTGCATTAGAAATAAACCCTCAACAGTCTGGTCTTGCTATATGCCCCTGCACTTTCCATACTTTTTAATGAATTGTGATTATAATACCAACATCCCGATATTGCTTGATAGCCCTTGCTTTCAACATGACGTTGCAAAATTTTCAATATGTTTGCGGCATAGCCCTTTTGTCTTTTGTCTTCCATAACAAACATCCCTATACTTGCGATGTTTTTTATGACTCTTCCAAGTTCTATCACACCAAACCCAACAATTTCCCCATTATGTGCAACTTTGTATACTTGAAAATAGTCAGATCCATTTAAAATTCTATCAGCGGCGTCTTCATCGAAAAAATCCCCTGCCAAACTAAGCAATTCAGTGTCCGTTTCCGTCAATATTCTGATGAGTTCCAGGTCTATTTGACGATCTGAATCAAGAGGTTCGTCTCGATAAATGGAAAAGTAAGCTTGCTTTTCGATGCGCATAAAATGGTCCAGACAGTGACTCAAAAAGAACTCATCCCCAGTAGGCACAAAAGCATTCGTGATTTGTTCATAACGCTTAACCAGTTGAAACAAGTGACATCCTAGCTGGGCATGTTGATCAAAAACATGGAACAAGGTCAATGTCATTTTTTCGAAAATGGCAAAGAAGCCAATCACGTCGTGATTGCTAATAATTTGATAATGATTGCTTTTTATCACATGGTCTTCCCAAAAAGAATCGACCGTTATTCGATTTGATTCGTAATATTGTCTAATTAAAGGCGCATTGTCTTTGAAATTCACTTTTCTTACATTCATCGATTTCCCCCAATTGGCAAACTAAAATTCACCTGTAACGATTTCCCCAAAATTTGTAATATGATCTGCAACCCTCTCGAGATTGCTGATGACATCTAAAAACAATATTCCTGCATGTGGTACACAAATGCCTTGATTCAATCTGGAAATATGGTTTTTCCTCAAACGACGCTCTTCAGAATCCACCACATCATCTTGATCAATGACGATTCTAGCCATTTGCTTATCTTCTTTCACATAAGCTTCGATCGCTTTTTCAAACATTTGATCGATGACTTGATATAAATTTATGAGTTCCTCCTTTGCTTCATCCGAAAAATGCAAAAGATTCTCTTGTTTCACATCAGACATTTGAATGATGTTTATGGCATGATCACCTATTCGTTCAAGATCGCTGCAAATATGCATGATCGAATAAATTGCCTCAGATTGATCTTTGCTAAGCGAACTTTGTGCAAGTTTGTTTAAAAACTCCACAATTTCTTTTTCCAGCTTGTCGATGAGCTCTTCCTTTTGATAGGCCAACTCCACAGTATTTTTCTCTTGTTCCATGAAAATTCCAATTGAATTCCCCAAAAGGTCTTTCGCAACATTCGCCATATGTAGAACTTCTTGCCTTGCAGCCTCTATCGCGACGGATGGCGTCGTTAACAATCTTTCGTTTAAATGTCTTGGTCCAGACTCGACAGAAAGATCCTCACCCGGCATAACCTTGACGACCAATTTGAGTAAAGGCTTCATAAACGGTATAAACAAAAGCACATTCATTACATTAAAAATGGTGTGTGCATTCGCCACCTCTCTTGTCACAGAATCAGCGGTCAATTCTATCATGTTTAAGAATGGTCTAAACAAAACAAGTACGACGATCGTACCGATCACTTTCACTAAAAAAATAGCCAAAACGGATCGCCTTGCCGTCAGATTTGTACCTATACTTGCAAGTGCAGCAGTAATCGTGGTGCCAATATTTGCACCAAGCATCAATGAAATCGCTGCAGGCGCATCTATGGTGCCTTGTAAAGTCAAAGCGATGACGACACCTGAAGTTGCACTGCTGCTTTGGATCAGCGCTGTGAATATCGTTCCAACCAAGACACCTAAAATTGGCGTGTTACTAAAAGATGTCATCATGCTTAAAAATGGCGGAAAGCTTCTCAAAGGATGCATTGCGGTCGACATGATCCCCAAACCGATAAAAAGTATACCAAAACCCAAAATACTCTGCCCCAGTGATTTATGAACCCTTTTCTTTGAGAACATATGTAGCACAACGCCCACACCAATTAAAGGATAAATCAATAAAGAAAAATTAAAAGAAATGAGTTGAGCTGTTATCGTCGTTCCGATACTTGCACCAAGCATGGTGCCCAGTGCTTGAGACAATCCCATAAGTCCAGAGTTTGTAAAACCAACTACCATGACAGAAGTTGTGCTGCTACTTTGAACAACCATTGTGACGAGAATACCCGTAATTGTCGCCATGTAAGGATTAGAAGTCAACAACTCCAAAATTCTTCGCAAACGATCCCCTGCCGCTTTCTGCATCCCAGATGCCATCATGTTCATACCAAACAGAAAAAGCCCAAGACCGCCAATGAGTCCACTGAAGATAGTTAAAAACACTTGCTCACCTCATCCTTTTTATTTTTTACCTTTTTTTAGTTTGCCCAAGACTCTAGAAACCTTACTTTCTTCTTTTCGTAGAATTCTAATGTAGTTTTTGCGATGTAAAAAAGTACTCATGAAAGCAATTATTACTGAAATTGCAATTGGACCACTTCCGGCGTCCATTAAGACCGTCACGATAATCGTGTATACGACCAGTGCAAAAGTGCCAATTGCGATGTAATCAAAAACCAAAGAGGTTATTAGTAAAATCAGCATGCCACCCAAACCGAAAAACGGGTTTAAACCAAGCATCATTCCAACCAATGAGGCTGTTCCCTTACCGCCTTTAAACTTCATGAAAAAAGGAAAATTATGGCCTAATATAACGCCTAAACCATTTAAGTATAAAAGCATACTCCCGCTTGAATCAAATCCGACATTGAACATCACCTTAATCATCCAGATTGAAACGATCGCTTTGAGAATGTCCAAGACACCTACTAAAACGCCAAACTTGAATCCAAGGGATTCTGTCGCGTTTGATGCACCAGCATTACCTCTACCCAATGCTCGAACATCTAATTTGTAAATCCACTTTCCAAGCAAATATGATGTTTGGAAATTCCCGAACAAATACCCGATTGAAAGCACAATTAAAAAGTCCATCATGGAATGCTGTCACCCCTCTTCATTTTATACACCCAAATTATTATACCAGAATTATCAGATTTATTCGATGCGTCTTTTTCAACCATTTAAAAAAACCATTAAATGTTTATACCACTCTTTTTAATTGCCACCATCTATTGCGATTCGCCATGAACCGTCTGCTTGTTTTCTCCAAATCGACATATACATACCTGTCTCACAAATTTTTTCTTTATCCGGACTTAAATATTCACGCGTATACTGACCATAAGTATAGCCCAAGGTCTTGTCCATAGATAGTTCAGCGTTTATCGGCTGCCACTCGAACCTAATTTGATCAAGTGAAAAAAGTGGTTTCATGGCGTTTTCAATATTTGTTTTGCCATCGATCGTCTTGCCACTTTTCGTCAACATTTTACCATCTTCCGCAAAATATCGCGCCCACCCTACTGCACCTTCAAGGGCCGTTGCAATACAGAATTCTTTTTCCACTTCAAATAGCTCTAAACCATCAGAACTCAAGTTTCTACCTGTAAAATTTGACGAGTCCTTTGTAAATGTTTGTATCTCGAAATCATAACCTTGTGGCCCCTTAAAAAAGAATGATTTAACGCCAATATCCTCAAACTCTTTAATCTCAGTGAGTTGAGTAATCAGAGACGATGAGGCAATTCTATCATAGTGTGACATTACATCATCGACGGTTAAACTGATTAAAGTTCCGCCTCGAACACCTGGATCTATTGACCCTCGACTTGCATCAACGGCTCCCAAATAAGCGCCACTGCAAACTTTATAGACGACAGCCCACTCTGGCTCAAACACCTTTTCCAAATTTAAAACGTCTTCAAAAAAAGGTTTTACAGCTTCGAGTTGATCAAAATACATAAAAGTCATTTGAGATAGATAAGATTTCATATTGAGCCTCCTCAATTATATTGTTATACGACTATTGTAGCATAAAGCCATGTAAATAAAAAAGACACCCAGGAATTTTCCTGGATGCCTCATGATTAAACTGATTAAAATGTGACTAACCGTTTCTGGTAACGACATAAGAATGTCTCGATTGACTCGTTTTGTAAAATAGCCCCATAACAGCCGCGACGATTAAAATCGCAGCCGACACATAAAATGCGACTTCATAAGAACCTGTTGCATCCGCTATTTTACCACCTAGAATCGGTCCAAACACACCTCCTGCTCCCCATGCAGAGAAAAGAATACCGTAGTTTAATCCAAGATTTTTAGTGCCATAGTTATCTGCACATGCAGATGGATAAACAGAAAGCATCGAGCCATAAGCAAAATAGATCATCGCTGCTGCCATAAATACTGTAGCAAAGCTATTTAATCCATTAAACAAAAATAACGCGCCTGCCTGAAGCACATATAAAATCGACATGGTTTTTCCCCTGCCCAGCTTCTCAGAAATCACACCAGCCATTGGTCGACCTAGTGCGTTTGCAATTGCAGCAAAGGCCACAAGCTGAAGCGCTGCAGACTCTCCAAGCATCGCTTTTACGATTGGTTTTAAGCTGCCGATCGTCATCAGACCACCTGTTGCTCCAGCGAAAAACATAAACCACAGCATATAAAACTGCTTCGTTTTTAGCATTTCAGTCACTGTGCGGTCTTCAATCGGCGCTTTACCAGCCTTGTTCGTAGACGCAACCGGCTTGTCCGGGTTTTTCACGAGCTGAGCCAGTGGTAAAGTCATACACAAGAAAATAACACCCATTATTCTAAAAGAAGTAAACACATCATATCTAGAAAGCAAGAAATTGCTTAGTGGTACGATATAAAGTGTAGCAAGTCCAAACCCACCAACGACGATTCCAGATATCAAGCCCTTTTTCTCAGGTGGAAACCACTTAAGCGCCGGTGGCGTTGTTGAAGCGTACCCAAGTCCAATACCTGAACCTGCTAAGACACCGAAAGATATAGTCAATCCCAAAATACTTGTCATGGAACCCGCTAAAATACAACCGAGTCCAATTAGAAGTCCACCAATCGTAACGACCCACTTCGGCCCGATTTTATCTTGTAACCGACCAGCAGGTATCATAACGACTGCAAACATGATAATTGCGACAGTATAAGGTATAGAAGATTCTGTCTTACTCCACCCCAATGTTTCTTGAAGTTTTCCTGCGAAAATACTCCATGCATAAAGCACCCCAAATGCAAGGTTAATGCCTACTCCGGCTGCGACGACGATCCAGCCTTGTTTGTTTGATTTCAATTTGTAGCCCCCTCAATGATTTTATTAAAGTCTCTAACGTCTCATTATAAACTATTTGATTTTAACTTACAATCACATAATTTATGAAGCATTAGAAAATTTATGAGAGGGCAAAGAGGCTATTGAAACACCTCATCCAACAATTTAAAGCAACCTAGTTCGTCGAGCGGCTTAGAATAATAATACCCCTGCATGGCATCACAATTTACAGCTTGTAACGCACTTAGCTGCTCTTTATGTTCAACACCTTCAGCCACTAACTTCATGTTGAGTTGCTTACCTAATCTGACGATGATTTCGACTAAATCCACTTGATCGTCTGAATCCCCTATTGAGTCCACAAAAGATTTGTCGATTTTGAGTATATCTATGGGAAGCGTCTTCAAATAACTTAAAGAAGAATACCCTGTCCCGAAATCGTCAAGTGAGACTTTCACACCGTACTTTTGTAATGTGTTCAACTTTTCAATCGACGCATCGATGGCTTGCATCAGAACAGATTCTGTAATCTCAAGAACAAAGTGTTCCGGATTGATATCGCTTTTCGTTAAGATGTCCATTGTCATTTTTACAAAGTCCTCTTGGATCAACTGAGTCACAGAAACATTGACCGCCATTTGAAACGCTGTGCCATATCTTTTTTGCATTTGATGCAAGAAGGATGCGGCTTCTTCGACAACCCATTTCCCAATCGGCATGATAAGTTGCGTCTCCTCAGCAATTGGAATAAACTCTAGTGGTGGAATATGACCCAGTTCAGGATTATACCATCTGATTAGCGCTTCAAATCCAATTATCTCTTTTGTAAAACAGTCAATTTGAGGCTGATAAACCAGAGAAAACTCATGTCGTTCCAATGCCTTTTTCAGCGCTTCCTCGCGCTCAACGCGCCAAATGATATGGTCAACCATTGTATTTTCATATCGGACGGCCCTACTACGACCAGTCTCTTTCGCTTTATACATGGCAAGGTCCGCTCTTGTCAACAAGACCTCCAGCGTTTCACCATCTTCAGGATGAACTGCAACTCCAACACTTACTGTATTCGAAAAACTGCTATATTCGACCTGTACGACTGTGTTGAGTGCATTTAAAATCTTTTCACTGAAAATCGAAAGCGATTCTGTTGAATCAAATTGATAGTAGATGACAAATTCATCCCCGTTGATCCTGAATATTTTTCCGTCGTCATCCAACTGTTCTTTGAGCAATCTACCTAATTCCTGTATATACTTATCTCCAAATTGATGCCCCATTGTATCGTTGATTCTCTTAAAATGATCAATATCCACTAACAACAGCGCATACCGATTAAACCCATCATTCTTGACCAACTCATCTAGAGCTGCTTTATTCCAGTAGCCCGTTAAAGCATCGTGATATGCGGCATATCTGATTTCAGCAGACACCTTTTCACTTTGCTCTTTGCTTTCCCTAAGCTGTTCATATAAATCGTTTAAGGCATCGAACTGCGCTTTTAGTTCTTCTTCTGAGGCTGCGATTTCATCATACAAGCCCTTAAGTTCCATATTTTTTTCAGCAAGTTCGTTCTTAAGTTTAATCGTATTTTTAAGTGCTATGGACAAAAGGGTTAAAAACACCGTTAAAATCGCAATAATCGCTGCAGCGATTATAATGACCTCTCGATAGAGTTCCAATTTTGAGATGGGTCTATTCAAAATCAACGTTTCATCAGGTAGCTTGTTAAAATCGATATTATGTTTTACTGCAGCATCATAATCGATTGCATTTAAATGCATATTGTCTCTTATGATGGAAAGGTCATCCGGATTTTCTCCATTCAATATTTGCGTCGACAATGCACCTGCATGCTCGCCTATCATTCTCGCGCTGAGCATATTGCCACCCAGTGCCCCAGTTCCAACCGAAAAATCATAAAGGGAAAACACTGCAGCATCCGTTGATTGGCTCACTTTTTCTATCATGTCTTCGAAATTTATGTTTCTTCCATCTATATCCGTATAATATGCCGTCATAAGTATACTGTCTTTATTTGTTAGACTCTCAACAAATTCAGCGATTCCGTCTATGGTCATATCCGTAATGATGACGACACCAAGTTCTGGATAATTCTTGACGACCTCTTCTGCAGCCGCTTCTCCCATGGCTTTACCGCTCTCAGTCTGATCGTGTATAATATAAAAGGTTTTCATCTCAGGGTTTACTAAATGTGCAACTTCAAGTGTCGTCTTTATGTCCACTATTTCTAGCACACCGGTCATGTTGACGGGCTGTTCCACGAGATCGACATAACTCGACTCGCTGATGCCATGAAAGACGATCGGTAAATCTAGAAACATTAAATCTCTATTTTCAAGCACAAATGAAAATGCTGCGTCATCAGCAGCAATAATCAAATCGAACGAACGATTCGCATATTTGGTCATAATCATGGCTTTAAACAATTCTTTTGACTCTATAGTGGGATGTTCTTTCCAATCCATATATTCAACATAAAAACGAACATCGCCATGATAATCTCTTTTTATGGTTTCAATCTCAGCGGTCGTTGACTCATCTGTCCATGACAAGCCAAAATGGTAAGAGTTGATGATCAACACATCTTTTTGAACACCTGCATAACTTGTGCCGTGAACAAATGCCATCATGATTAATATGTAAATTGCAATTCTTGAAGCCTTCTTATAATGTCTCATAATTGATTTCACATCCCCTCTATTAGCCATTATAACACACCTGATACAAAAAAATCCCCGTAATCATACGGGGATAGTTGCGTTTAAATACGTTTTTTTCAATTAAAAAACCCTTCTACTAAGTAGAAGGGTTTAGAGACATATTATCCTAAGATAGTGATGTTCTCAGCTTGAGGACCTTTAGGGCCTTGAGCTACGATGTAGCTTACTGGTTGGCCTTCAACTAAAGTTTTGAAGCCATCAACGTTGATTTGTGAAAAGTGTGCGAACACGTCTCTTCCGTCATCACCAGTAATAAAACCAAATCCTTTTTCTGAGTTAAACCATTTAACTGTACCATTCATCATAATGTGTACCTCCTAATTTTTTTATCATTAATCTTTTGAAACTGTTAACCACTGCATCTAAAATTAGGTCGATACTGTATGATTTGTTTCCAAAAATTTTAACAACACCTAATCTTACCTCATATAAATGATCTTGTCAAATGTTTATTTCAATTTTTTATTTTGTTTTTCATTTCATTTTCTTAATGCTTGTGAGAGTTGACACACTTCTAAAACTATGTTATCTTTTAATCAACTTAATAGTTCTTCAGGGCAGGGTGAAATTCCCGACCGGTGGTATAGTCCACGAACCGTGAAAATGGTTGACTTGGTGAAATTCCAAGACCGACAGTAAAGTCTGGATGGGAGAAGA
>DMYC01000091.1 GCA_003482695.1 Clostridiales bacterium UBA8960 | reverse complement strand
AGCTCTGCGCCCATGTTCGCCATCGTCGCACGGTCCGTTACCGAAAGCGATTTGAGTCCAGGACCGCTATATTCTAGGATTTTACCTACGCCGCCCTTAACCGTCAGTTGTCTAAGAACCTCTAAAATCACATCTTTCGCACTCGCCCAAGGCTTAAGTGCGCCACTGAGCGACACACAGTACACACTCGGAACCTTTAAAGAATAAAACCCGTTTGACATCCCAACAGCCACATCCAGGCCGCCCGCGCCTATGGCAATCATCCCGACAGCGCCACATGTCGGCGTGTGTGAATCCGAGCCGATCAACACCTTACCAGGCTTGCTAAAACGCTCGAGATGCAGCTGGTGGCAAATGCCGTTCCCCGCTTTGGAAAAAATAACCCCGTAACGGTTTGCCACACTCCCGATAAACGCATGATCGTCCGCGTTTTCAAACCCCGTTTGCAGCGTATTATGATCGATATACGCCACGGAACACTCTGTTTTGATCCGCTCGACATCGAGTGCCAACAGTTGCAGATACACCATCGTCCCCGTGCTATCCTGCGTCAGCGTCTGGTCCACCCGTATTTTTATGTCCTCACCCGTTTTAAGTTCGCCTTCGAGCAAATGAGTCGCCAGAATTTTTTGTGCCAATGTTTTTCCCATCACACACCTCACACATAGTATATTTGTATACAATTATACATATCCGCATTTTTCTTGTCAATTAACATTTTATGTCTTTTTTTAGAGAATGAATTGACTTTTTCATCCACAAGACATAGATTTATATAAGGAGGTGGCACTTAAATGAACATACAAATACTTGTACACTCGATGACAGGCAATAGCCTACATGTTGCCAACATGCTTAAGCTCAATTTAGAGTCTGAAGACCATCACGTGGGATTGACGCACATCAAAGCAGATGACGAGAAAAACCTCGATCCGGATCAAATCAAAATCACAGCTCTACCTGACATTAAAAATGCCGACCTTATCATAATCGGCGGCCCCGTGCGCGGTTTTGCGCCTTCTACCGCGATTAAAAAACTACTAAAGTCCTTTGGTTCTTTGAAAGGAAAAAAAGTCGTGCTATATGTCACAGAATTTTTTCCATTCAATTTCATGGGAGGCAAACAAGCGCTGACTGCCATGGCAAATGCCATAGAGAAACGCGGTGGCAAAGTTGAAATAAAGCGCGTCATTCATTGGTACAACTGGGGTCGCAACCTCAAGATTCTGAAATTCGTCCATGCCGTTAAAACGAACGTCGTGCAAGCCACACCTTCTAAAAAATGAAAAAATCCTGCAACAAACGTGTGAAGGACAAACGACACCCGTTTTTTGCAGGATTTAATTTTTTTGCGCTAAAAAATAACCTAAGAGCAAGTCGACCATTCTGCCATAACTTTGTACGCCGTCTTCCTGTCTATTGGCTTTAAGGTATGTGTCGTTGACTTTATCCGCCACTTCATTTGTCTTGCCTTCATAAGACGCCCAAAATGAAGCATAGTAAGACATATCCCTGTTTAGTCCTTCAGAGTATGTTTCTCTAAGCGACATGGCTAAGTCCGCATCTTTTCTGAAGAGGGCATTCATCGAGTGGATGAGTGCAAGGACAGTTCCCGAATAGTTGAAATCCTTATCCGGATGTGCCATCGCTGTGACGTATGCGATGAAATTCGCTTCATCTTCAGGGGCAATCCCCCTTTGATGTGCCATCTCATGAAGGGTTGTAGCGGGGAGCATCATGTCTGGAATAGCCACGTTTATATTGGCTTCAGCCGTGAAAGGGAAGTAGACGCCTGTGATGCCGGTGTATAGCATAAGTTCAGAGGCCAAAATCGCTTTTGGACGACCATATATCCCGCGAAGCGACTTGATGCTTGTCCCTATTTGATCATAACCCTTATGCGCACGCGCAATCACCTCGCGATATGTGCCATTCATCATCATTACGCCTTCAGCGTCTTCAAGTTGATACAGCCTCAACCGATTTGCTTCATCGATCAAATGCGTCGTAAGCGCCGTAAGTTCTTCTTTCGAGTACGGCCTGACCTCAAACCCCATTTCAACAGACACGGATTGCCTCTCATAGTTAAATCCCCAGAGCAACATGAAAAGGATATAAAGGATGCTGATGTACTGGACTAGACGAAAAAGGCTTTTCAGTATGCCTCCTTTAAGCAGTTTCACGATTAAGACGACGGCGACGATAGGCACGGCGGCAACATGGGCATACAAAATAAACTCGCCAAGCGAGTACTTGATTGTACCTGTGAGCAAACTAAGTAGGCCATTCATCCACTTGTTAATCGATGCAGCATAGTAGATTTCATAACTTTCCCTGACATTTGGTATATTTGTGGCGATCGCATAAACAATCGGCACCAATATCAAGGGAATCAACGATTTAAAAAGCTTAACGCCATCGATCTTTGTTGGCTTGTTTCGCAAGGGTTCCAATTTTGCCACCTAATCTTTCAAACCTAATCTGAAAAGCAACATTTCGGGTCCTTCTTCAATTTCAGGGTCAAATGCCACCGCAATACCCAGTGCTTCAAATGCATAACGCTCAAGCACCTTTATAGAAGGAATATTGTCTTTATGCGTGATGGCGTCGATGGTTTTTAATTGTGAAAAGGCGCGCGCATATTCGATAACACCACCGATCGCTTCTTTGGCGAAGCCTTTGCCTTGATAATCCGGGTGAACTTCATACCCCAGTTCCGCCTTAACACCTGCAGCGACTTTAGCGCCTTCTTGTGGCTCGAAATTCCATAAACAAATCGTCCCGACCATCTCATCTGATTCTTTATTCACGATCCCCCAAAAAAAGGCTTCGTTTGTCTCAATATCCTTTTGCACGGCAGCTATGAACCGCTGTGCCCTTTGAATATCCTGATAAGGGACGATATCCACGTATTTGAAGGTATCCGGATGTGACCTAAGTTTATAGATGAATGCATCGTCATCCGCGACAAGCGCTCTTAATTTCAAACGTTTTGTTTCTATCTCTGGGAACATACCGCCTCCTTGTGATATAATAAGTTGGATTGTATCTATTATAGCATAACTTAAATCACGTATGGAGGGAAATGTCATGTTAAAACTCATAGAAGCATTAACAAACGCCTTTGGACCATCCGGTTTCGAGGAAGATGTCGTGGACGCTGTGATTGCACAAAAATTGCCATTCGAACTGAATGTCGACGCCATGAACAACGTCTACCTTTCACTGAGGTCCAATACGGGTGATCGACCTGTTATCATGCTCGATGCACACCTGGACGAAGTCGGTTTCATGGTTCAAAGCATTCAGTCAAATGGCCTCATATCGATCGCGACATTAGGCGGTTGGGTTCCGACCAATGTCCCAGCCCATACAGTACTCATAAAAACGCAATCCGGCAAGTTCGTGAAGGGCATCGTGGCATCAAAACCACCCCACTTCATGTCTGAAAAAGAGAAAGCGGCACCTCTCGAAATCGAAAGGCTTCTCATCGATGTCGGCGTCACTTGCCGAGATGAAGTCGTCACATTATATGGCATTCAAGTGGGTGACCCCATCGCACCGGATGTAAACTTCTCATATGACGAGCAAACAGGTGTCTTATTCGGAAAAGCTTTTGACAACAGACTCGGTTGTGTTTCTGTGATTGAAACCATGAAACGCCTTTCAGCACTAGGCGACCTAGGTGTCGATGTCGTGGGTGCTCTCGCCTCTCAGGAAGAGGTTGGCACACGCGGAGCATATGTCACAAGCCAAGTGGTTAAACCCGACTACGCCATCGTGTTTGAGGGTTCACCAGCAGACGATTTCAGCTCAGACCGATTGAGTTCACAGTGCGCCATGAAAGCCGGCACGCAAATCAGGCATCTTGATGCAAGCTATGTGAGCCACAGAGGTTTCATCAATTTCGCAAAAGGCCTTGCAGATTCAAGCGCCATCAAGTATCAGTCCGCCGTTCGAAGAAAAGGCGGCACAAATGCCGGTCGCATCCACGTTCAAGGAAAAGCGGTTCCCGTGCTCGTCTTAGGCGTGCCATCGCGATATGTTCACACGCATTACAACTTTAGTGCACTAGAAGATGTCGAATCCACTGTTGCACTTGCCGTAGAAGTCATCACGCACATATGTGATTTTCCAAATCGATTCTAAATAAAAGGGCGTCTCACTTATGGAAAGCATTTTCCGCTGTGAGCGCCCTCTTTAATTATTTTGAATACCCAATCGTGGCATCCCCGATACTCACGGAGACTTCGAGGGTAAACATCGCCCCATCGCCATCAAGACGATAGATGCTTTGTGATTTTGAAAATGGAACGTCGTCCATAATGAGTTTAGACGTAAACTCACTGGTTTTTGCATCTAATGCGACTTCATGATTTTTTGGAAAAAGGACTTTTACATCACCGACACTGGCATTTGCGGTACATTTCACCGAACGTTCATAATTGCCTTTAAAATTCAGATCCACCGAACCGACATCCGCTTTCGCATCCAGCACCAGGCTTTGCTTTAATACGCCGTCAAGCGACATGATCACAGAGCCTGTGTTTGTGCTTAAATCCACTTTTTCGAGCACATCCAGTTCACCTTTTATATCCATGGCAATCTCGCCGACATTTGTTTTCAGTTTAACATATGTTAACCTGTCAAAATCATCCTTAGCTGAGAGCTTCATTTTGCCTACGTTTGATACAGCATCCACCTCAACCACATCCAGACGGTTCATATTGAAATCCAAATCGCCAACGTTCACATTTGACTGCCATATGACCTCTACACCCGAAGGCACCCAAATTCTCGTTTCACTGTTTTGAGTACCCGTTAATAGATTGGGATTCGTGTCATTTTTAAACGTCAATATCAGCGTGTTGCCCTTTTCACGCTTGTTCATCCCTGCGAGTAGCGCCTCTTTATTGGCCTTTTGCTCGTATTTAAGCGTGTCTCCTTCTATCACATCGACCTTGACTGAAGACACCGTCAAATCAACGATAATCTCCACTCGGTCATAACCCGACAAGCGCTGTTCGTAATTGACTTTTTCATTCATCTCCGTATCGAAAAACGCACCGTTTTTTTCTGTGGGCGTCCAGTATGTGCACGCGGTTACTGAAACAGAGAGCACGATCATCAGCATTAACAACAATTTCTTTTTCATATGGAATCTCCCCTTTAACTATGTTAATCTTATTATGCAAGGCAAACATTAGTATACGGTTAAAGAAATCTTAAGTTTTAATTTGACTTATGCAGAAATGGAGTAAATATGCGAAAAAAAGAATCGATAAAGCGCTTCCTTTTATTGTCGACCATACTAACCATACACCTTCTCATATCCGCATGCACCTCAAATGTTGAAGTGCCATCCACGACTGAATCACAACCAGAGGAAGTGGTTGCCACTATAGAGGTCACAACTGAATCGCCATCCACTGCCCGCCAGTTTTTGGAAGAGAACATCGAAGTTTGGGGGCTTGGGAAAAAACTGATCGACTATGTTTCCAATGACCGCGCGTACGATTGGTACATCGATCAAGGCAACACAGGATCGCATTCAGGTGCAAACTGTGGCCCATCCTCTGTGGCGATGGCTGCGAAATGGGTGGATGAATCGTTCGACAAAACGGCGGAGGACGCAAGAAAAAAATTTCGCCCTCTAGGTGGATGGTGGTACGGAGACGATATCGAGGGCTGCCTTGACTATTTTAAAGTGGACTATACGCTTATATATCTTGAAAATGCCTATACTCTAATGAGCATCATCGACTCGGGTAAAATCGCCATCGTCAACAACAGCATGAGCTATATCCCCCTTGTAACGGGCGAAACATCGCGCGTTAACCGTTTTTACACATTCGATAGCGGCCATTACTTCATCGTCAAAGGGTACGTGAAAGTCGACACAAAAACATACTTTGAAGTGTACGATCCAAACAATTGGGATATGACTTACAGCGATGGCACGGAAATGGGCAAGAACAGGTATTATGACTCTGAATCGCTCATGAAATCCATCGAAAATTGGTATCCTTACGCGGTTATGATCAACCCCTAGACTAACGTGACGTTTATTTTTTACCGTTTGAGTTCTTGTAATTGATCTGTTTTAAAAATTCATGAATGGCCTCATCGAGTTTTCTCGTTATAAACACCATTTGGAAGTGTTTGGTTTTTGCATCAGGGTAATTCCTGAAAAATCGGACATTTCCTTTTAATTTACTGAGCATCTCATTGAATCGGCCACTTAATATTTCGTTGTCAAGCGCCCAATCTTTGCCTTTGTTCGTCATCTCATCCAAAAACTCGCTAAAGGCTTGAAACCCTTCATATTTGCGATACTCCACCCTCGTCTTAAGGTTCGCTTTCGCATCGCTTAAAAAACTGATGATATGCATCTCACCAAGCTTTTCCAATTTTTCTGTCAAGACGGTGACCATCTCCTCTGATGTTTGATGCAGTTTGATCACCAAACTGCGAAGGTTGATGAGCTCCACCAGTGTAAACCCCACATCGACTAGCACGATAAAATACGCGCCAAACAAGACCGCTTTCATGACAGATTCAGGTACGCTGCCATAAAAAGCGATGATCTTGGGATTGACGAAAAACCAGAGCATCGTGCTGCCAATACCCCAAAAGACCGATGCGCGAAGGGCGATTCTCCCTTTTAAATTGAATCGGCGTTTGCTATAATCCCACCAGCGTGTTTTAAAAAGCACTTCCAGCAAGTAGGACGTCATATATTCCCAAACCGTTGCAACCAGAGCGGCATAAATCATGATGATAATTGCCCCCTGAACTCCTTTTACGAGTTTGGTGGGGTCCCATGCAGCAAGCGAAAGCATAATGGTCGTCGCTGCAAACCCGTAAATGGGAATGATGGGCCCTCTTAAAAAACCACGATTGACAAATTTCTTGTTTTTTATCGATACAAATGGCGTTTCCCATAGCCAGCCAACCAGGCCATAAACAAGAAACATCCATGCTACTTCTCCAAACGTGAACATAAAACCCTCCCGCTATTTAAAATATAGCACATTTGTCGTTCGTTAAACATAAAAAAATGGCAGCCATTGGCTACCATTCATTTGTATAAGGTTTATTCAGGTTAGATTCATTCGATCTTTTGCGACCAGAATCGTCTTGACCAACGGTTTATATAACACTAATACGATGATGAAGTTTGACACGCCGTGAACGATGTCAAACGGTATGCCGCTGATCCAATAGGGAATGGCGTACGCAATGCCGTAAAACATCGACTCGAACAGGGCAAAAAACAATCCGAATGTGAAGCCATACACTGACGCAAGTATTGCAAATGCGTACTCCGACTCAGTTTTTTTACGAATGAGCGTCGTAAGTACGATGAGCATTGGCCAAATAATGTAATACCCCAGTATCCATGTTCCAAAGCCATAAATGAGTATTTCAGTCGTGACAAACACAAATGCAGTCATCATGGCTCTTCTAAAACCAAACAAAACAGTGAAAACGATCAATAAAAACGTCACGATTTCAACATTGGGAACCACGCTAAGGACGAGCTTGCCCGCTGTTAGTGACGCGGATAATATGGCTATGAGCGTGATGTCTTTAGGTTTCATTACCAAGTCGTGAGTTCAAATTTGTATACGGTACCATCTTCCACAGGCGTTTCCTTAGCACCTGTCATGGCAAACTCGCCATTGATGAGGAGCGAAAAGAACTCTTTGTTCTCGGCATTTGCCGTGTAGCCCATAAGCCCCGTCACAAAACCGCCATCACCAAATTCAACTTTAAGCGTTTCTTGCTTTTCGACGAGCAAATCGTAAAGAAACGCTGTGTCTGTGTTAAATGTAAACGATTCACTGATGCTTTGGCTTTCAGCTATGATTTCAATCGTCACTTCTTTGGCGCCTTCTTGCGCATTAGGTCCAAGGAATTGATTGTATCCAAAAAATGCCGCCACACCAAGTAATAATACCAAACCAATTATAATTGCTTTCTTATTCATTTTATACCTCTCCTAATTTTATCGTTTGAACGCAATAAAAAAACTCACTTTCCTGTTGATGGAAAATGAGTCGTCAGACGATTATTTTCCATCCCATCCCCAGGAGACGTGTAACTTGCTTATGGGCAGGTCTACCGGCTTAGCTTCATCCTCCGCCCACCCTTCCCGCTTTCGCAGTGGTATGTGGGGTTCGTCGGCTTTACGGTTGCTGGGACAGCTCGAGCATCAACTCGATTCCCTTTTAAGTCTTTCGACACCTCATAAATCATATTCAGTTCGTTCATGTTCATTATAAGTAATCTTTATGCCATTTGCAACTCTTTTTTAGGATGCAGGGTTTCGGCAAACAGGATTTCCCCTCCTGCAAATTCTGTGATAAGACGTGTTGCATATGCCATCGCAGCTTCGAAGTCAAACTGACTTTCAAAACCAAAAACCGTGAGCAAAATGGTGTTTGTATTTAAATCCACCGATGTTCTTGCAGAATCTGATGTGGTTGAACCAAATGGTCCAACTTCGTCTGCGAAAATCGGCAGTCCTTCTATATTAAGCTCTTGATTGCCAAGACTTAGAAAACTTTCTCCTTTTTCACCTGCTCGTAATATGACGTCGCCTTTAATTTTGGCATAGTCGAATGTACCAACAGGACACCTGTATGAAAGTGACAGCATGTTGGATAGATCCACGATGTTGTTGATGCTGTCGAGGCCTTCTCCCTTAATGATTCTTCTAAGCAGCTTTTCCGCGGATAACCTATACTTCGTAGGGTCTTTGCCAAAGGCTCTATAAGCCGCTCTTCCAGCGACGATTTCAGGATATTTGCTGATTTCTTCTACCTTCGATTGTTTTGATACGTTTTCGAACAATGCTTGCATTTCACCGATTAACGCATCCCCTGAAGCAGAGCACGACACATTTGCCTTGATGATGCCCAGTTTGAACTCAGGACATTTTTCCGTATAAGCTGGGTCAATTAAAATTTTTTTCATGCAAACCTCCTCTTTATGTTGTATTGCTAACTCTTTAACATTTATAATTAATATAACACAAATAGATAAATCATGGGAGCAATTATGGACAAGCAGATTAAAACGTATATCATTATTGCAATATTACTCACTTCAGTCAGTGTTGTCATTGCTCTTTCAAAGCCTCTATTCATAGCGATTGGCGCGACATGCCTCATCACTTTTTTTCTGATAAGAGAAAAAGCGAGTTTGCCGAATCTCATAAGGCTAAACACCCAATCCGTATCGAAGACGATGCTGCTGATGTTCCTTATCAGCATCACCATACCTGTACTCATGTCGTCAGGTACCTTGCCGACGCTCATTTACCACGTTTCCAACCTCATGGTTGGCCACAACCTCTTGCTTTCGGCATTCATCATTTCGACGATGCTATCCATGGTACTTGGTTCTGCGCTTGGCACACTTACGATCTTGCTCCCTCTATTTTCTTCTATAAGCTTTCAAGCTGGCATCGAGTACCCTTTCTTAATCGGTGCACTCATCTCTGGTGTTTACATAGGAGACCGTTGTTCCCCCCTATCCTCCGGACTTCATCTTCTTTCACAAATTACAGATACGGACTATGTTTCGAACATGAAAGTGCTTCTTAAAAGCGCCATTTTGCCCTTTATGCTAAGTTGCATGTTCTTTTTTCTTTTGGGCAGAGATACGGTGATCAGTGCGCAGATGATTGAAACGAATCATTTGCTTCCCGAGTTTTATGATATACACGTATGGCGTCTATTGCCACTAGCCCTTATGGTTATGCTCTTGTTGATCAAAGTGCCGATCACACGTGTGCTCACGATTGTTTTTCTGATTTGTGCTGTGATTTCCATAGGACAACAAATTGATTTCCCAAACCTATTGTTTAATGGCTACCATTCTCATGTTCCGGAACTTGCCACTTTTTTAAAGACATCCGGCTTTAGACAGATGGTTAACGTCATTCTCGTCATCTTTCTAAGCGGCATCTTAAACAGCCTGTTAGAAGCCGATCACTTGATGACTTACATTATTGCACCATTCGTCAAAAACATAAGTTCCTCTAAAAAACTCATTTTCAACACAGGGCTTCTCAGTATTTTGCTCAGTATGGTGACTTGTAGCCAAGCCATGACTGCCATGGTTTCAGGCAAGTATATGGCTTCGTATTTCGAAGCGCATAAAGTCAAGAAAGAGTACCTAGTCATGGCCACCGCAAACACGGGCCTCAACGTCGTCGCCCTCATTCCTTGGAATGTAAACGGCATCATGATTAAACAGCTTACAGGTGTACCCACGATCAACTATTTCATTTACAGTGTATTCGTCTTATTACTCACTCTACTCACACTATTCGTTTATCCAAGTGTATTAAGCAAAACCGCAAAAGTAAGCCCGACAACGCTCAGCGATGAAAATACGATGAAATTTTGAACGGCGAATATAAAGGTCTCCGCTTTTGTGGGACGACTGGTAAAACGGTTCATCTGCCTTATCATTTTGGGAAGTGCGACGAGTGTCAGAGCATAATGCCATGGCAAAATGCTCAGCAAAACCGAGATCATGACACTGCCCAGTGCGGCTATTGTAAGCATCTTATAGAGTTTCAAACTATGAGAAATTCCGATGGTAACCGGTAAGGTGTACCTTTTATTAACAAGATCTTCTTCCCGGTCACAAATATTGTTCGCAAGCATGATGTTGGCGATTAACATTACAAGAGGCAAAGAAACAAAAACAATCGGCAACAACTTAATCATATCCAGTTCCAACATCAAAGTGCCTACACTTAAGCTGATTTTTCCTAGCATTTGAGGAGGCAATTGGATGTAATATGCGATGAGTGGAATTAGACCACCCATAAATAAACCGCTAAACAGTTCACCAAGCATTGTCCTCGAAATTGGTAGTGGACCAACAGAATAACCAAGCCCCACTGCAAAAGCCATAGCGCCAAGGAAGAAAACAATCCAGTCTGTACGCATAACGAGACCAACACCTGTGATGGCACCTACTATGACGAGACCTAACAGAAACGGCCATGCCTTTTGAGGGGGCAATTCACCAGCAGCGATCGGGTTGTGTTTTTCATAATGGTAGCCCGTTTTTAGAATGGCCCGTTTATAGTCGAAATAATGATTCAGTCCGGTGGTTGCCATGTCGATACACAGCAAAGATATGAACATGAGCATGAAATTTGCGATTTCGAAACGCCCAGCGATATAAACCGCCAGCAATGTACCGATAATCAGTGGAAACAGGCTTGCGACCTTAGTTTGAATTTCAACGAGTTTTAAAAAAGATTTTATCGTTCTCATACGACTCCTTTGTTGCTTTAAGCATGGGATTTAGGGTAAACTAATTAGCGGAATGATCTAAATATAATTGATTTTTTTTGGAGGTTTTATGTCATCGTTAAAAAATTATGTCGCCATCACCATAGGCGTCGTCTTAGTGGCTATAGGCATCTGTTTTTTCCTTATTCCAGCCAACCTGGCGACCGGTGGTATTACGGGTCTCGCTATGGTCATCAACTCGCTTTTTCCGGTAATAAGCATCGGCCTAGTACTCATCGTTCTCAATATTATACTCTTTATCGTCGGTTTTATCACCATCGGAAAAGCATTTGGTGCAAAAACCATCTATGCCAGCTTTTTGCTTTCTGGCATCATCTATATATTTGATACTTTTATAAAGATTGAACAGCCCCTTGTTGGTGATTTGTTTGTAAACTTGATCGTTGGGATTCTCATTCAGGGGATTGGACTCGGGATCGTCTTCAATCAGGACGCGTCAACTGGAGGCACGGACATTATCGCAAAAATACTCAATAAATTCTACAATTTTGAAATCGGCAAGGGTCTACTCACAGCAGACTTTGTCGTCGTGATGCTCGCCGCATACAGTTTTGGTATAGAGCTTGCGATTTATGCGCTCCTTGGTATCATCATGAATGGTCTCATTATTGATACGGCGATTGAAGGCTTTAATCTTAAAGTCAATGTGTCCATCATATCCAAAGAATCCGACGCGATTCAAAAGTTCATCGTAGATAAACTGGAACGCGGCGCAACCATATACACCGCAAAAGGTGCGTACACCATGCGCGATAAAGAGATTATCACATCAGTCATGGATAAGAAAGAGTTTATCCGCTTAAAGACGTACATTAAGGCTCTTGACCCCGAGGCATTTGTGATGATCTCAAATGTCAGAGAAGTTCTAGGAGAAGGTTTTTACAGATAGGGAAATGGAAGAGCAGCGCTTC
>DMYC01000138.1 GCA_003482695.1 Clostridiales bacterium UBA8960 | reverse complement strand
GAAGAGGCAAATTCATTCATTCTATTGTCTGTAAAGGGCATCTTTTCCTGAATTTCAAGCATCCACTGCTGATCATCTCTCATGAACGCGTAGTTTGTCGTCCCCAACATATGCGGGTGAAAACCTTTGTATGCCGGAATGGCACCATCCGCTTTTCGCTCACGTGTATGCCGTAAGAAATCCTCATAGTCCCAATAACTTCCAAAATCGCAGTAATTGACGATCACTTCTTCATCATCGTCAATTCTGTCATATACTTGCTTAACGGCATAAATTGGCCCAAGCTTGTGAGGTTCAATCCCGACAACCTCACCCTTTGGTGCAATATCACTTAGGATTTCGCGCATGTTGGTCAATTCCAAATGATCATTTGCACAAACAAAGATAAAACGGTCATCTTTTGAGAACATATTGACTACGTGCTCTATAATTGGTTTTCCATCCATCTTGATTAGTGGTTTTGGTTCTTTATAACCACTATTTATAAATCGTTGTCCCCTACCGGACATTGGAATGATAATCGTCATTTTACCCTCGCGTTCAAAGATTTTTTCTGTATTTTTCAGCTTCCCAATTGAGTAAAGCAAATACTTGCGCTTCTGTTAAAGTCTTCAACCTATCACCTAGTTTAGTAGCCAAAATATGCTGAATTTTTAAGACATCTTGAATTTCCAAGCATTTTTTGATGGATTCACCACAAAAGTAGAGCGCATCATCCTTTATCACAACTTTCGGAAACTCATCAAAAGCCGCTTTGTAGGCGACAAGTTTTTCATTTAAAGACATTTCATCCACGGAATCGATCAATAATGGCGTTAGCCCACAAAATACAAGTGCATCTGGAAAACTCGGCTTTGTAACTGTATACTGGTTCAAATCCTTGTCTTCGCTTAAGCGAACAAAGAGGCTCTTATCACTAAAGACCTTGTTCAACGCACGTTTAATCTCGTAACCTTCGCGGTATGCCTTACAAAAATCCATCGGCAAACCAATCTTTGCCTTAATCTGATCTTGAATCGATACAACGTTCTCATAGATCTTAAACATATCGTCATGTGCAACGATAAAACCATGATTCTGCAGCAAAATACCCTTAGGAAGCTTGCCGTATTTTTCCTCATAAAGGTCTAGCCCCTTCATCATTTGCATCGCAAGATGGATTCCTGGCTTTTCATAAGGCACAAGGAGCATCTCACTTAAACCTAGGTCTTCATCCCACTGCTTTTTAATCTCATCTTCAAAGTCGACTGTGGAGACATAAAGCAAAGTGATTAAATCATGTATGTGCAGCACATGCTGGACGGGTATCATCGCATGTAGAAAAGTCTCGATTGAAGGTCTTAATGTACTCAAATTTGCACTCGTTATACGCTTATTTATTTTATGCTCATCATCAATCGCTATAGTGCCTTTTTTCACATCTTCGAGCAATTGATTCACTTTAAAAGCGTCAATTGCTGTAAAGCCGTTATTTTTTGTCACTTCAGACATCAGGTATCCCGAAGCTTTGATCAGCATAACGGGCTTGCTTGAGTCGATGTATTTTGTGGAGGCGTTTCCACCTCCTGCTTGAATCATATCGATAGCATCGCTGAACATATGACAAAGTTCAACAAATTCATCAATGATTTGATTATAAGACCGATGCATGTTTCCTCCCCTACTCCAACCAATGGATGATATCGTGAAAGTTCGATAATACAGTAATGCCCTTAGTCAGATCTTGTTTGCTCGCATCCCCTTTATATAAGATGCTGTCGATTCCAAGTGCTGATGCGCCTAAGCAATCCTTTTCATACGAATCGCCGATCATGATCACTTCGTTTGGCTTCATCCCCAATTTGTTAAGGGCAAGCATATAAATGAACGGATGAGGTTTTTCAACCCCCGCTTCTTCTGAAGTCACCAAGTGATCAATCCACGGATCCATCTCAAGCCTCATGAGCTTCTTGAACTGAGGTTCAGCTGTAAAATCCGTAACAACACATTTAGGGACTTGTATTTCACTTAACATTTCCATTGCGTGCGGTTCAGGTTTGATTGTGCTTAGAAAAAAATGCCAATATTGGTCATCAACTTGCAGACATTCTGCGATATCAAATGCACCGATCAGTTCCAGCATCTTCTGAAAATAAAAAAGTCTGCTGTGGGAAGCGGCTGTCAAAGTCAACTGTCTATGATTCATCAATTTTGATTGGTCATAAAGTTTATAGGCGTCATTCGACGTCAAGCCATATCGCACAGAAAAACGTGTCAACACTTCATCAAGTGCATATTGATGGGCGGCATCATAATTGTATAATGTGTTGTCCAAATCAAGCAAAATGCCCTTATAATTCATTTTCATCTCCCTTTTTAAGATTATGACTAATCAGCGCTAAAGTCATAAGTTGAATAAACCCATGATAGCCTTCCAGCCATTCAATCTCGTGGCCATTTACGATCTCATCAATATTTTCGATAAATTGCTCAGAAACCTTCTTCAGTTCAAAAACGGAAACAGGGTCCTTTAAAATAATGTGTTGAAATTTCATATCCGAATCATAATAATGTTCAATATCGTGCCCTAAAGTCTCAAAAGCTTCGATAATGCCTTCGACTTCCACATCGAGTTTCAAGAGAATTTTAAGCATCAATTTGGGATTATAGGACATATCGCCTTCTGTATATGCATCATCTGAAAAAAAGCGAATAACTAAATCGGAATAGTGCATCTGTGGATGAATATATTTTTGTGCATCTTCTTCGCGCATCTCAATTTGCTTAATAATTTTCTCGGTAGAGTACCCTCTTGTCATCACATCGCGCTTAATTTTCCAGTGCCGGCGTAACTTTTCTTCGGTATCCAAATAGATCTTTACATCGATAAGACGCCTCGTCTGTGGCAAATAAAAAGGATGTAACCCCGCAACTAAAATAAAGTCGTTTGGATAGACTTTGATCGGCTCAGTAAATTAGCCTTTGTCATGGTCATAC
>DMYC01000109.1 GCA_003482695.1 Clostridiales bacterium UBA8960 | reverse complement strand
GATCATTTTCAAAACTTATCATAGGAAGCCCAACGCCTATTACGACGACTCCTATTAGTAGATCGCCTTTCAAATCGATTCCTTCAGAAAAATGGCCCCCTAGTACGGCAAATCCGATAAGCGATTGCCTATGGTTATCGCCTTGCTTTCTCTCGAGGCTAAGTTCGAACTCTAAAAGGAAATCGGCCTTTTCTTGATCCGATAGATCTCTCTTTTGTTTGATGATCTCATACCTATCGCCATTAAGCGCTTCAAAGACCTCTGAAATCTGCTTTAAATAGGCATACGACGGAAAAAACACCAAATAATTCCCCACTTTCGATTTTGCCAAAATATCGATATATTCTACGATTTTAGGGATGGCATCTAGACGGTCTTTGTATTTGACCGAAACATCTGTAGCATATAAGAGTTTACGCTTAATGGGATCAAAAGGAGATGGCAAAGACAAAGTTCTCTTATCAACTTCCCCAGTCAAAAGGGTCGTATAATACCTTATTGGCGACAGTGTTGCCGAGAAAAACACCGTTGCTTGACTGTTGTCGATAAATCGTTTGAGTTGCGATGAAGGATTGATGTTAAACAGTTTTATCTTAGTCTTGTTCGATTGTCCTTCGACAATATAAAACACATAACCACCATCATATAGTTCGCTGATTCTCATATAGCCTAAGATGTCAAAGTACAGTTCCAGAACATCTTCATAATATTCTGCCTGGTGGTTTTCGCTTAACCACTTTTCAAACACTTGCGAACGTCTTTTTAACTGTTCGTATAGTTCAGACACTTCATCTTGATGAACATAGATGCCATCATCACCACACCTTTTCCTAACTTCTAAAATCGCTTTATTGACACCATCAATCGCTTTTGAGAGGCCTTTGTCTGACACGGTCAAGTTTTTCTTCACAAGTAAAAATTTTTCTTTGTGCAGTTCTGCTGAATACATCGTTCTGGCACGATCCACCAAATTGTGTGCCTCATCTACCAAAAACACATAGTTTTCAGTCGGGAACTCAAAAAAGCGCCTTAAATAAACACGAGGGTCAAATGCATAGTTATAGTCGCAAATGATCAAGTCACAAAAAAGCGCCAAGTCAAGCGAAAACTCATAGGGGCAAATCTGAAACTTCTCTGCATAGTCGACAAGCGTATCCTTGGTCATCGCATCTTCATTGTTTATCATGGCCCATAATGCATCAATACTCTTGTCAAAATAACCTTTAGCATAGGGGCATTTTTCAGGGTAACATGTCACTTTATCATTAATGCAAATTTTATCCTTCGCAGTCAAAGTAATCGTCTTAAAATGAAAATCCCCCTCTGATGCCGCTCTCATTCGCGTGACGGCTTCTTCTGCGACGACTTTCGCAATCGTTTTTGCCGAAAGATAAAACAGACGGTCCACCAAGCCTTGCGACATCGCCTTTATACTTGGAAAAAGAGTCGACATCGTCTTCCCGATTCCAGTTGGCGCCTCTGCATATAGCAAGCCACCCTCTTTAATCGTATTATACACCGCAACAGCCAAGTGCCTTTGGCCTGAGCGATACCCTTTGAAAGGAAAATCAATGCGCTCCAAGCTCAATGTCCGTTTTTCAACCCACCGGCTTTTAAATAAAAGCCATTTTCGATAAAGCGCGATTGTCTCGTTTAAAAAAACCTCGAGTTCACTGGAAGAATATTTTTTTTTGATGCGCTTGATTTCATCTGTCTCGAACTGAGCATAAGTAAGCTGTATTTGTATCTCGGTCAGTGCATGATCAGCGCAAAAAATCGCGCCATAAATCTTCACTTGTGCCCAATGAACCGGAAAAGTCTCTTCATGAATGTCCTCTAAAAATTGTGATGTCCCTTTAATTTCGTCGATCAAGAAGCCTTCTGTCGTTTCCAAAACGCCGTCTGCTCTGCCATTAATCAAAAGTTCAATCGTTCGATCCTCTTCTTCTAAAACGACAAGTCTTTGAAGCGACACTTCCGGCTGATAGTCACTGCCTTGCGACCGTTGAATCTTTTGATGAACTTTTATACCATCTGCCATTTTTGATTTGCCTTGAAACCTCATGTCAAGATCGCCAGAGCGGTAAACAAATTCTACGAGTTCTCTAACCGATGTCCTAAATTTTTGATTCAACATAATACACGTCCTTATGAACACATGTTCGTCTTTATATCATATCAAAAAAAAAGAAAAAGAGCTAGATTGCTCTTTTCTAATTATTGAAAGCGACATAAAGTTGTTGTTTCGACAATACTTTTCTAGAATAACTCGTAGAATAAGTGCGGTTCGCCTCATAATACTTCTTCAAATTGCTTGGACCCCTGTTGTATTCGGATAATATTCGTTCATAATCTGCACCATATTCATTCATGAGTTCATCCAGATATTTGATGCCTAAAGCAATATTATACTCAGGATCGAATATGCGTTCAGGGTTGTATGTGAGCCCCAACTCTTCACCGAATGTCGTCACAAGCCATCTTTCAGTGCCTGGTATAATTTGCATATACCCTCGGTCTTGACTTGTACCGATCAGCTTTCCGTTAAAGTTGCTCTCTATGTCTATTATAGATAGAACAAGTGAATAGGGTATGTCATACATATCCGCATACTTTACGAGTACGATTGCACTTTCGTAGTCAAGCGGTGTTGCATCTGAAATTTCCTTAGCTTTTTCAAGCTGCGTCGTCTGTAAAGCGTCAAAATCTAAAAATTTGGAGAGTTCAATGAAACTTGCTACGATAGGTTCTTGTTTCTTAATCGTCTGATTCGCATACTCCAGTTCTGTTGAAAGTTCATTTATAGTTTCTTCTTGAATCATTATTTTTGCTGTTAGTGTTTCATTTAAATCTTCATAAGCGTCAATTTTTTTACTAGCCTGAACTTGAAGTATGACAACAGCAATGATGAGACATACTAAGGATCCTAAAAAAATCTTGTTACTTGATTTCATGATATCAACCTTTCTTAAAATAATACGAACATAGCAAAAGCGCTATGTTCATCATGACTTAACAAATTATATCACAAGTTAAAATCGTGTCAATTAAGAAAATGTAACTTATGTTGTTAACCACTAAACAGTTTTTGAATTTTACAATATTTGTAATCTCTTAAAGCGTTCAAAACAAACGTTTTTGAGAAATTTACTGAAAATTTCAATCAATTCAGTTGTAATATATATACAAACGAGATTCCACTATTATCCATTTTGTTCTGGAAGCCATGAAAAAAGCGGGGTTGACACACTTTGCGTACCCCGCTTTTTTTCATGATATATTTAGGCATTTTTACCTATTGTTTTTGTAAAATGTCCACTCATATAGCTCTATTAACTGGTATAATGCTGTTCTAGAAGTGTTGTTGAAAACCGTTTCCACGTCGGAAGCCGTATAATACTCATTATAGTTTAGCAGCAAATCGCCAATTCTACTTCTGAAGTAAGCATCCATGACGCTTTCAACGGTCTCTTTGATCATAGGCCGTATTTGATCCTCTTCAAGCGTTCGCGCTTTTTCGAGAATTTGCTCAAACAAAATGGCGTGATGATCATTGACATCAAAAACGCGCATCTCCTCTTTGACCTTTGCTGTAACCAGCAACAGCGCATCTTCCGGCGTATCCACTTCTTTTTGGGTTTCTTCCTCAATTGCTGATTCCACAGTCTGAACAGGCTGATTTTTCAAAGTTTTACACCCAATTGTGGAAACTGATAAAACACACAAGGTTACAAGGCATATTCTCTTAAAAAACACCTTCATCACTTGAACCTGCTATTTTGATAGGCCTGCATTTTAAGTAGTCGATTTGCATCAATCTGTGTATTTTCAGATAGTTGTTCATCGCCTTTGATCACTGAGGACTCTTTCTTTTGAAGTTCATTAATCAGGACGCCAACCGTATCGCTGACTTGTGATTGCTTCGCAATCGAATATTTTCTCCTGATGCGCTCGATATCATTGCCTGCAAACGCCAGTATTATATTTGCTTCCTTAGAACTGATTTTTTCGTCAATCATTTCAATCACTTCATCAACCAATGACTGATTGGACATTTTTTTACTGACAAATGTTTTAGGTGCATCTGTGAAAAACCCTTGCTGAAACCCATCGCTTTCTTCGACAAGTGGTTTGGCAATATCGATGGCTTCATTTGTTCGAATCACATTGCTTTCCCTTTTTATAGGCGGCGTTGATTCGTAATCTTTCGAAAGGAAACCCTTAGCTCTTAAGGACTCAAATGCACGACGTGCCGTATTTACACCGCAGCCCATATACTCTGCGAGTTTTTCAGAGGTCAGGTGCACTTCTTCCCCTTGGCTCATCAACACGAGCAGACACATTTTTTCATAGATATCAAGGCTTTCATTCCTAAAAATTTCAGACTCGATTGCTTGCCAAAATTCCATCACATCCTCCAATCAGCCGTTTAACTGAATTCTATGAAACACTTTTTTTCCTTTTCTTATCATAAGCTTATCTTCTGAAAAATCAGTGCGTTCGATTATTTTATTCACATCTTCAACGATGACATCTTGAATTGCGATGCCCTTTTGCTGTATCAATCTTCTGCCTTCACCTTTCGAAGGCACAAGTCCAACTTCCAGTAGCAAATCCAACAAAGACATGCCCTCTTCAAACAATGATCGATCCATTTCTGTCGTCGGAATATTTTCTGATTCTCCTCCACCTGAGAACAACGCTTTAGCTGCCTCGAGCGCTTTATTCGCTTCCTCTTCACCGTGTATGATTTTGGTGAATTCAAAGGCTAAAACTTCTTTCGCTTTATTGATTTCAGATCCTTTAAGTGACGCAAGCGCCCTTACTTCATCCATTGGGAGAAAAGTCAACAAACGCAGACAGTTTTCGACATCTGCATCCTCAACATTTCTAAGGTATTGGAACATTTCGTATGGCGTTGTTTTATTAGGATCAATCCAAACTGCCCCTTGTTCCGTTTTCCCCATTTTCTTGCCATCACTTGTTAAAAGCAGTTTGAAAGTTAGTCCAAAAACTTGCTTATTTTCCATGCGTCTCACTAGGTCCACGCCGGCTATGATATTAGACCATTGGTCATTGCCACCTAGTTGCATTTGGCATCCGAATCTTCTATTAAGCTCTAGAAAATCGTACGACTGCATGATCATGTAGTTGAACTCCAAAAAACTCAATCCTTTTTCAAGCCTTTGTTTAAAACACTCTGCCGTCAACATTCTGTTAACTGAAAATTTACTGCCTATTTCTCTAATAAAAGGAATGTACTCCAGTTTATCCAACCAATCCGCATTGTTTGCCACATAACCATTTTCATCATCCAGCACCAGATATTTTTCCATTTGTTTTCTAAGCATATCCCCATTAAAAACGATGTCTTCTGGCGTCAACATTTTTCTCATATCCGTTTTGCCAGATGGGTCGCCAATTTTCGCAGTTCCACCACCTACGAGTGCAATCGGTCTATGTCCTGCGCGCTGCATGTGCATCATAACCATGATTTGGATAAAATGCCCCAAATGAAGACTGTCTGCCGTAGGATCGAAACCTATATAAAATGTAACACGCTCTTTTCCAAGCAATTCTTTTACTTCTTCTTCATGAGTCACTTGCTCAATGTAGCCGCGCTCCATAAGCACATCATATACGTTTTTCATCTCATCACCTCTTCTATGTTTTCAAAAAATAAAAAGGGCTCTCTCCATCGAAGGACGAGAGAACCCGTGTTACCACCTTGCTTTATGCCGTGAAGCAAAAAATCTTCAAGACACCTCAAACTAGCTAACGCCTAGTCACGTAGTGCTTTCACACTATGGCTAAATGGACCGTAATTCAAAATACATTCGTCTAGATTCGCACCAACCATCTAGTCTCTTTAATCGAATCATATTTCTACTTTTCCATCTCAAACGCCTTTATATAATTATTGTAAAGTATAAAGAATTTGTTGAAATTTGTCAAGGGCAAGTTTACATCAAAATCTCAACATTTATTGAGCGATCCTTAACTAGGTCGATAAATCGATCGCCCACTTGAATGGTCGGTCTCGTCGGAAAATTGGTGTCAACAAAAACAATCTTGCCTTCCATTCCATTTGACAACACGACGCGTTTGCCTACAAAATACTCAGAAAGTCTTTTAATGAACACATAACAGACTTCAGCATCAAATAGCTTGCCACTGGACCAAGAAATGTAATCCGCTGCGAGCAGTGGCGATATGCCTTTTTTATATGGACGATCGGTAATTAGCGCATCGAACACATCGCATACGGCGATGATTTTTGCGAAATCATGGATTTGATTCTCCCTAAGTCTTAACGGGTAACCAGACCCATCCAATCTCTCGTGGTGATGAAGTGCCGCATATTTGATATTCGACGTAACACCCTTTGTTTTAAGTAAGATGCTGTATCCAAACTGCGCATGTTTTTTGATGAGTTCATATTCATCAAGTGTCACATTGCTCGGTTTTTTAAGAACAAAATCAGGTATGTTCAGCTTTCCAATATCGAACAACAATCCGGCTTCACCAAGCTCCAATAACTCATCTTGAGTGTAACCGAGCCATTTTCCTATCATAGTCGCCAAAATGGAAACCCTGATGGAATGTTCAAATGTATAGTCATCGCTATGTCTCAGTTGATTAAGGCGCATCAATACGTCATTGTTCCTTACCATGTCAGGCAAAGTCTCTTCCACATTTTTTCTTATGCGCTCTAGATCAAGCACACCTTCATCTCTAATTTGCGAAAAAATCTCTTTCGTATCCGCGATCGCCTTTTCGTGTTTGATATCGATCGGAATATTGCCCTCACCCGTCAAAACGTTAACTTCCATATTTCTGTTGACAATGCTTCGCGGTGCAGGTTCATAGACATGGTGGTCAATTTCGTCAAGGTCGTTTAACAGTTTCTCGAGGTCAAAATCAATCGAGTTCTTATCTGCGTGGCTAATCAGTTTTTCGATGTTTAGCGAAGACTCCTCAAAAGGTTCTCCCTCATAGTCAAGTACATAGATATCAAGAAGGCCCATCTTGTTGATTAAAGCAATATGTCTCTGTGTCAATTTCGTACCGCGACTTAGAAGTTCGACAATACCTTCGGCATCCACAATAGGCGCACCCAGTATCATACCTTCAACTAATTGATTATACTCTACTTTTCTCACGTTAATCACCATCAACTTTCTTAAATATTAGATGTGTTTACACTATTATACATAACTAGGAACACAATTGAAAAGGTCTATTATAAGAATTATTCATCTAATTGATTATTGATTAATGCAAAGCGCTTATGCCCTTCCCAAACCCCGTTGATTTTTAAGTATTTAGGTGAAAACCCTTCTGACTCAAATCCCAATTTTGTAACCACTTTGATGGATGGAATATTGTTAGGCATGATGTTGGCCTCAATCCTGTGAAGCTTCATCTCGCCAAAGGCGAGATCAATCACCGCACGGCACGCCTCAACCATATAACCACGGCCAATATGCTTTTCCGACAGTTTGTAACCCAAGTAGCAGGATTTGAAAATGCCTCTAATGATGTTGGTTAAAGCAACCGATCCAATCAACTCGTTTGACGCTTTCTCAAATATCCAATATCTGATCAAGTCGCCTTTCAAAATCGCTTCATAATCAAGTTTAAGGCTAAGCTCTTGTGCCTCAACCGAATAGAATAGATCGTGTCTCGTCTGCTCCCACGGGTGTAAAAACGCTTTATTCTTCAAATAATAATCAAGCACAAGCTCGGCATTTGACTCATCCAGAATTTTTAGGGTTAGACGATCGGTTTCAATAAGATGATGCATGTCATACCCCTCCGCTCTTCACTTTATAAATGGCATTTGATAACGAGGCAAACTCATCGATATTTAAAGCCTCACCTCTTGTGTTTTCTGGAATGCCCGCCATATCCAAAGCCCTTTTCGCCTGGTCTTTAGAGATCCTCAAAAAACCGCTTGAAAGTGCGTTTAACAGTGTTTTTCTTCTTTTCCCAAATCCATCCTTAATCGTAAGAAAAAATGTGGCTTCATCGTCCAGCATCACAGGTGAAGTCTCTCTGACTTTGAGCCTTATAACGGTCGAGTCCACATTGGGCATCGGCATGAATGACCCTCGTGAAACACGTGTTACGATAGAAGGTTCTGTAAAATATTGAACGACCACCGATAACGCACCATATTCCTTGGTAGAAGGTTTGGCTATAATTCTGTCTGCCACTTCTTTCTGAATCATGACGATCAAATCCGAAACTGGAATGCGTTCCTCTAAAAACATCATTATAATTGGTGTCGTTACATAATAAGGCAAATTTGCGATAAGCTTCGGTTTTCGATCGCCAAACTCATCACGAACAAGTTTAAGAACATCCAGTTTCAAAACGTCTTGATTGATGACTGTCAGATTTTCATGATGCCCAACCGTTTCCTGTAAAACTGGAATCAAAGACTTGTCAATCTCCACTGAAACGACTTTATTCGCATGCTCGCAAAGCACATCCGTCATAACGCCAATACCTGGACCAATTTCTAAAATGCCATCTTCTTTATTGATATCAGAACCTTCAATAATGCGCGTTAAAACATTGTCATCAATAATGAAGTTTTGTCCCAACCCTTTGCTAAACTTGAAACCATACTTTTCCATAATGTACTTTATCGTTCTTGGCGATGTCAGTCGCTCCATATATTTCCTCTTTTCGTCATTTAATTCTATAAGTAACCCAGTTCTTTAAGCGCACGAACAAACTCTTCCCGCGTCACACCATAATGATTTAGCCTGTTTAAAAATTGTTTTGCGTTACAATATCCGATTCCAAGTGCTTTGCCCAGCTTGTTTCTTTTCTCAGAAGAATGTTCGAATCCCTCAAGCTCAAGGGCAAATAAATCCTGTTTCGTGAAAAGCGGCAACTCAAAAGGTTTGATCGTTCTTACCTTTCCCAGCGCTTCCCTGATGCTCTCAGAAGATGCGTTCTCTATGCCTATATTATCTTTCAAAGTCGCGTCCTCTTTGCTCAGAAAGGCGTGTTTACAAGATGGAACGCGCTTCGCTATGCGCTCTCTGATACGTTCGCCTGCAAAATCAGGGTCTGTGAGCACGATCACGCCAGTCGTACCAGCGGCATACTCAATACGCTTTAGTGTTTCCTCTGATAGAGCAAACCCTCTCGTAATAATGATTTCGCAGTTGACAGCGCGTTTTAGAGCGGCTTCGTCGTCTTTTCCTTCAACCACAATCGTTTCTTTTATCGTTTCTTTTATCCTATCCATAATGGTCTCATGCCTTCATATAATTTTAAAAAAAGTCTTTGCATTATCAAGTGTGATTTTTGCCATTTCCTCATAGCTGATGCCTTTTAACATCGCCATCTTTTGACATGTATGCTTTACAAACATCGGTTCATTTCGCTTTCCGCGATATGGCTCAGGTGTAAGATAAGGCGCATCCGTTTCAATCATCAATCGATCAAGTGGCACCACATCCACCACTTCGATCGTCTTCCGTGCATTTTTATACGTGATAGGGCCCGCGATAGAGATGTAAGCGCCTAACT
>DMYC01000104.1 GCA_003482695.1 Clostridiales bacterium UBA8960 | reverse complement strand
TATGTAAAAAAAATTCAAAATACGGTTTCAAGTTATGCTTCAAAAGGGTATAATATAATCATTGTAGGAAATACAAATCATCCAGAAGTCATAGGAATCAATGGTTGGTGTGATGATAAGGCACTTATCGTCGATCACCCAGATCAACTTATCAACGTCAAAGAGGTTGATAAGCCTACTTGTGTTGTGGCTCAAACGACCTACAGCATCAAGCAATGGGAAGTCATTTCATCAAATTTGAAAGAGATGATTCCAGACATCAAAATATACAACACCATCTGTTTGGCCACAGAACAAAGGCAACAAAGTGTACTTGAACTCGCTCAAAAAGTCGATATGATGATCGTAATTGGCGGAAAGCATAGTTCAAACACCATAAAGTTGGCAGGGTTATGTGAGCAGATGGTCGAAACAATTCATATTGAAACTAAGGATGACTTAAACGGTGAAGATTTGATTGGTAAAGAAGTTATTGGCATTACCGCCGGGGCGTCTACACCTGATTGGATAATCCAATCGGTCATTCTTAAAATAGAAAACGAAGGCGAGGTAATTTTTTAATGGATAAGCACAGTTCAATGGCTGAAATGATGGAGCAAATCGAAGAATCATTGAAAATTCCAAGAAAAGGGTCAATTGTTAAGGGAAGCATAATTCAAGTTAATGCTGATGTTATAATCGTTAACATTGGCTATAAATCTGACGGCGTAATTCCTAGAAACGAAATTTCTGCAGATTCAAATTTGGATTTGCAACAGAATTTCAAAGTTGGCGATGAATTAGATGTTTTCATCGTAAGCCATGATAACGGCGAAGGCAACATTCTGTTATCACTTAGAAAAGTAAATGTAGATAAAGATTGGGAAGAGTTAGAAGCGATTCATGAAAAAGATGAACCGATTCTCGTTAAAATCAGCGACGCTGTTAATGGCGGATTAATCGCATTTTACAAAGAAATTAGAGGTTTTGTCCCAGCTTCGCAATTGTCAGATCGATTTGTTAAAAACTTGAAGCCTTACCTTGGTCAAGAGTTGAAAGTAAAAGTAATCGAAATCAACAGACAAAAGAGAAGAGCCGTATTTTCGCATAAAGAGTTTGCTATGCTTGAGAAACAAGCAGCAAAGGAAACGTTCTGGACAAATATCGAAATTGGACAAGTGGTTAAAGGCGAAGTGAAGCGCATCACAAACTTCGGCGCATTTGTAGATATCGGTGGTATGGATGGACTTGTACACGTAACTGAAATGAGCTGGGGAAGAATCAAACCGGCTTCTGAGTTCGTAAGAGTAGGTCAAATGGTTGATGTTAAAGTGATTGATGCCAACAAGGATGAAAACAAAATTTCACTCAGTATCAAGCAATTGTCAGCTGAGCCATGGGCGACTTTCAATGAAAAGTATGAAGTTGGTGGCATCTACTCAGGTAAAGTTGTAAATCTTACAGACTTTGGTGCCTTTGTTGAGCTTGAACCAGGCATCGAAGGCCTTGTACATGTATCGCATATCGCAAAAGAGCATATTGAAAAGCCATCTGATGTCCTTAAAGTCAATCAAACGGTTGAAGTTAGAATTTTAGAATATGTTTCTGAAGAGAAAAAAGTTAAATTGTCTATGAAAGCGGTTCACGAACCAGTTGCTGTTGAGACAGTTGAAACAGAAGCAGAGTAGTTTGAGGCGATTGCCTTAAATATTAAAGCCGATTAATATCGGCTTTTTTTCTATAAAAATTTCAAAAGGGGGGTTGCTATGGAAGGGTACGAGAAATTTAAAGAAAAAGTGTTTGCTAAAACGAAGTTGGATCTTTCACTTTATAAAGAACGGCAAATGAAACGTCGTATTGAATCTTTAATCTCTAGACATGGACTCAGTGATTTTGAATCTTACTATAAATTGCTCGACAGCAATAAAAACGCGTTTGATGAGTTTATCAACTATTTGACGATCAACGTCTCAGAATTTTATCGAAATCCAAATCAGTGGGATGTACTCAGAGCAGAAATTATTCCAGCTATATTGAAACGGACGAAGAAACCAAAAATTTGGTCTGCAGCTTGTTCGACCGGGGAAGAACCCTATTCACTCGTCATGTGTTTAAGTGAGTTTTTACCTCTTAAAGATATCAAGATATACGCAGTCGATTTTGATGATGAGGCCCTCAACAAAGCAAAAATCGGCATGTATACAGACAAAAGCATCAAGGGAGTCCCTGAAGAGTTCGTAAAGAAATATTTCGAACCGATTGGTAAAGGGTTTAGAATCAAGGATGAAATCAAGAACTGTGTTGAGTTCAGAAAAATGAATTTGCTTTTGGATGAATATCCGAAAGGGTTTGATATGATTGTCTGTCGAAACGTCATGATTTATTTTACGGAAGAAGCAAAAGATGAAATGTACAAGAAATTTTATGCATCACTCAATTCAGAGAGCTACTTTTTCGTGGGGAGTACTGAACAAATCATTCAGCCACAAAAGTATGGCTTTGAATCCAATAGAACATTTTTCTATTATAAAAGATAAAAAACGAGAGCCAAACTGGGCTCTCGTTTTTTATTATGCCTTAAAGAGTGTTTCAAGTTCATCGATCAATTGACCGACATACATAACTGCCTTTTCAATTGGTTCAGGAGTAGACATATCTATTCCGGCCATTTTCATTAGCGCTTCAGGCGCATGTGAGCCGCCTGCCTTAAGAGCATCAAGCCATCTCTCTACAGCTGGCTCGCCTTCTTCGAATATTTGCTGAGCGATTGCTGTGGAAGCGGTTAAACCGGCTGAATAGGTATAAGGGTATAAACCCATATAATAGTGTGGTTGTCGCATCCAGGTTAATCCGGCATCCTCGTCAATATGAACGGAATCACCCCAGAATGTCCTTAAACAATCCAGTTTTGTATCACATAAAAACTTCGAGGTCAAGCTGCCACCAGATTCGGCTTTCTCGTAAACACGTCGCTGAAACTCAGCTTCTAGCAGGTGCGTTACAAAGTTGTGATAATAAGTGCCGAGGAGTTGTAAAATAACCCATCGTTTCATCCTTGGCGTTTCAGCATGGTTCATAAGGTGCTTAGCCAACAATATTTCGTTCATCGTCGATGGCGCTTCAACAAAATAAGTCGACGGCCTTGTATCGAATATACGTTGATGTTTGTTTGCAAATGTAAAATGTCCCGCGTGTCCTAGCTCGTGTGCAAGTGTGAAGGCAGACCTCATAGATTCTTGATAACTGATCAGGATGTACGAATGCACGCCATATGGAGAGGCGCAAAACGCACCAGTCGCTTTGCCTAAGTTGTCTGAGTAATCAATCCAACGTTCGTCAAATGCACGATGCATGATGGCTGTGTAATCCTCGCCTAAAATGCCCATTGCATCAACAATCGTGTTTCGGATTGTTTTATAGTCAGCTGGAGGATCGAATTCATGGTCAAGTGGTGCTTTCAGATCATAAAACGCGATTTGATCCAGACCCAACCACGCTTTCTTGATTTGTGCGAATCTACGCATATGAGGCGCCAACTTATTATAGATGATGTCGATTTGACGGTGATACATTTCCGGAGATACTTTATGGGGTTCTAAAAGCATCTCGGTCACTGAAGCGTATTTCCTCAATTTGCTGAGTGCGACTTGTTTTTTTACCTCAGTGGCATAGACTGAAGCATATGTGTTCTTATATCGACTTAATGAACGAGAAAAGGATTTATATGCTTCCCTTCGTACGGCATGATCATGAGAATACTCATATTTCGTCTCATAGAGCGCAAAAGAGTTCGAGAAGGTTTCATCTTCAATCTGGAATGGGTCAATCAACATATCTGCCGCTTTGCTGACCTGATAAATTCGATATGGTGCGCCGATTACTTCGCTGAGGTTTGCGAGTGCCACTTCGGTTTCTGGTGATAACTTGTGTGGTTTTTGTATATACATTTCGTCGAGGTAATTTTTAAAGACGCGAAGCTCAGGGCTTTTTTCAAACAAATCATGATAATCCTGCTCGTCAAGAGCGGTTATTTCAGACGCTATAAAAGAGATGTTTGAAGATGCTTTGGTCGCAAGCGTATCGAACAGCATCGCGTCTTCTTGATTTCGCATGTCAGTTGCATCTTCTGATTGCTTTAAAATCGCATATGTACTGATCTGTATCAAGCGAATGTAGGCACTTTCAAGCTTGCTTAAACACTCGAATAGAATTTCAGGGGATTCGCTCAGATGGCCTTGATAGGACGCTAGCGCATCGAACTCTGCTTCACTAATCTTGACTTGTTCGTTCCAATCTTGACGCGACGTAAACAAATCATCTAAACTCCAAGTCATCTCGCTTGGCACGTCTGAGCGATGCATTATTTTATTTGGTGTATGAGTCATGACACCCTCCTTGAATATACTTCGTTACCCTTAATATTTTATCACACTATTCTGACAGTTTGTATAGAAATATTTATATGGAAATTTTAAAAAAACAATTGACCTTCACGTTACGTAAACCTTTATAATGGATTTAGGAGGCAGTCATGGAATATACGGTTAATAAACTCGCTATGCTCTCGGGTGTGAGCAAAAGAACACTTCGATTCTACGATGAAATTGGGCTATTAAAGCCTGCGCGTGTGAATTCTTCTGGATACAGGATTTATGGCGTGAATGAAGTGAATCAACTTCAACAAATTTTGTTTTTTAGAGCGCTTGATGTGTCACTGGATGAAATAAAGTCGATTATGTTGTCTGATCAGTTTGATGCGACTGAGGCATTGAAGACGCATAGAGCCAATCTTTTAAGCAGGAAGATGCAACTTGAGCAACTCATCAAGACCGTTGATAAGACGATAGAAGAAAGAGAAGGGAAAACGATTATGAATGATCAGGAAAAGTTTGAAGGACTAAAGAAACAGTTGTTAGAGGAAAATGAAGAGAAATACGGTTTGCATATCAGAGAAAAATATGGCGAAGAAACGGTTGAAAAATCGAACAAGAGATTTGCAGAGATGACCCAGGAAACTCATGAGCGGGCGAACCGGCTGGCAACAGAAATAGTGACGCTATTGCTTGAGGCGATGGATGGCGGAGATGTGACTTCGAATCTTGCGATTCAGACAGTTGAAAAGCACAAAGAATGGCTTATGATCTATTGGCCGTCTTATTCAAAGGAAGCACATGCCGGACTAGGCGACATGTATGTTGCAGATGACCGTTTCAAGGACTACTATGACAGACATAGAGTGGGAGCGGCTGAATTCCTTTGTGCAGCGATTCATCATTTTACTGGGGTATAGGGCTATAACAAAGGGCAATAAAGGGTTCTCATGACGAAATGGTCATAGAGAACCTTTTTTTGTTACAAAATCGGCTGACTATGGTAAAATATATGAACAGGCGGAGGTGACTTATGATACAACAGGCCATTGTGCTTATCGTTATTTTACTATCACTTTTTTTATTCATCCAGGCAAGAATACGATATGACCTCGTCGCGATGATTGCATTATTAATCGTGACGCTTACGGGCATAGTCAGTCCTGACCGCGCTTTTATCGGTTTTGCGCATCCAGCGGTGATAACAG
>DMYC01000263.1 GCA_003482695.1 Clostridiales bacterium UBA8960 | reverse complement strand
TGAGCACGCGACGAATGGGATATGAACTCAAAGTAATCAATGAATCGGCACGGTACATTTCAGAAGGCAACTTCGATAAAAAAATCATCATCAACAGAAAAGATGAGTTGGGTGAACTGGCCGAAAGTTTCAACATCATGGCTGAAGAACTCAATCAACAGGAAAATACAAAGCGCATGTTTATCTCGAGTTTGTCTCATGACCTAAGAACCCCGCTAACGACCATAAAAGGTTATACTCAGGGCATTTTGGACGGAACGATCGATAAGGACAAACAAGAGCGCTACTTGAAAATCGTTTTGACGGAGTCGGATCGATTAATTAAAATGATCAATGACTTGCTTGATTTATCAAAAATGGAAAGTGGCGCATTGATTCTCAATAAAACGGATTTTGATTTAAATGAGATGATATTGAATGTGCTCGACAATTTCGAGCAAAAAATCATAAACAAACGCATTAAGCTGACTATAGATTTAGCAAAGGATAAAGTTTTAGCACACGGTGATTACACAGCGATTCATCGCGTCGTCTACAATCTTCTGGACAATGCGACGAAGTTTGTGGAGGAAGATGGCCTCATCAGCATTCGCACGGAGCTAAGAGGCGAAAAACTCTATGTTGGCATCAGCAATACCGGACGTGTGTTGACACCGAAGGAGCTTGAGCTGATATGGGACAGGTTTACCAAACTCGACAAGTCCCGTGGGCTTGAGAAGAAGTCACCAGGACTTGGCCTTTCCATCGTAAGGGAAATCATAAAAGCACACCATGAGAACATCGATGTATTTTCGAACGAAGATGTAGGCGTCGCTTTCATATTTACCATATCGACACAGATTTTCAAAAATACTGAATCTAAAAATGTTTAAAAAATGTTTATATTGTTATTCATAAAATGTTCAAAATATTGCCTTATTGTATAGTCTAGGAGGTGTGTAAAATTGTTGAAAGCAAATAATGGATTAAAACATAGACAGGCACTTGATCAACTGTTTTACGATGTCATGGAAGAGAAAGTCAGCTGTGCTATCAAAAAAGGGGAAAGCGTTATCAACACCTTTGATGTGGATGTAAGAGAAAACGAAACACGTTTTTTGGTAGAAGCGGAATTGCCAGGATTTACGATCGACAACATCTCGATTGTGTACGAAAACAGTTACTTGAGTATTATCGCTGAAAAGCGTGAGCTTGATCCTGAAGAGGGCTATGATTTTATACGCCGTGAGCGAAGATTTGGAACGTTTAGACGTAATTTCTTAGTTCAAAATGTTGAGAAAGAAAACATTAGAGCGACTCTTAAAAATGGCGTTCTAAAAATTGAGTTGCCGAAATCGACGCATACGATGTTTTAATTTTTCGAAGAGGTGATGCAACATGGATGAAAACGAAAAAGAATTTGACGAAGAAGTTAAGAGTGTTGAAGAGCAAAATATTGAAGAGCAAATTGAAGAAGGTTCTTTTGTTGAAATTGAGGACGAGAGTCAAGAGGCTGCTTTAGTGCCTGTTCACAAAGCGAAAAAAATCAAGTTTAGCACGGTTTTCATGGTACTGTTATCCGCTGTATTAATCGGAGGCAGTACGTATACGATCGGGTACTATAATGGACAGATCAACTTAAACGAATCTGCAATTGAAGAACGTATGCAAACATTGCTTGAAAAAAATTATAGAGCAGAAATTTTCAAGTCGGTTAAGGATTACATCGAAGAAAGCGGCTTAGGAAGTCAGGTTTCAGATGCCGATATTACTGAGATTTATAAAAATGTCGGCAATAGTGTCGTTGGCCTCACAAGCAAGACATACATCTATGATTGGTTTAATCGTCAGCGTGAATCACAAGTAACAGGTTCAGGTGTCATTTTCGATGAAACACCAGAGCTTTTGTTTATCGTCACGAACCATCACGTGATAAGCAATGCCACGGATGTCATCGTCGAGCTGGCCAAAGATCAAATCGTCAATGCAAAATTGGTGGGTTTTGACGAAGCGACAGACCTTGCGGTCATCTCTGTGACAAAATCCGATGTTGATGAAGCGTTACTGAAAGAAATCAAACCCATCATCATCGGCGATTCAGATGCGCTTAAAATTGGTGAAGTCGCGATCGCGATAGGCAACCCTTTAGGCTATAACAACACAGTCACAAAGGGCATCATCAGTGCTGTGGATAGACAAGTGGATCAAGAGGGCAACATCATGTACATTCAAACAGATGCTGCCGTCAATCCTGGAAACTCAGGTGGCGCACTCGTAAATGGCAAGGGCGAGCTGATCGGCATCAACACCGCTAAGATTGCAGATACCAATGTCGAAGGCATGGGCTTTGCGATTCCTACTGGTAAAATGATGGAAATCGTGACAGAGTTGCTTGAAAAAGGGTATGTGGCGCGTCCTTATCTAGGAATTGGCGGCGTCAACGTCGATGAAAATACGGCGGATTTATATGATATACCAATGGGCGTTTTGGTTCGATACGTCTATGACGATTCACCGGCTAAAATCGCTGGCGTTAAGGAAATGGATTTAATCATAGGCATCAATGACGCTAAAATATTCAATATGGATGATTTGACTTCTGAACTCGTGAAGTACAAGCCAGGGGACGAAATCACCTTGCGTATCATTAGAAATGAGAAAGAGGAAGTCAACCTCACTGTTGAACTTGGCGATCGAAGTAAAGCGAATTGATGAATGTTTTTTAGGCTCATGTCAAATAGACATGAGCTTTTTTGCGTTTCATGATATACTTAAAAGCAAGTTAAAATAAAACCGTTTAAGGAAGGCGAAACAATGAAAGATGAATTAAAAGAAAATCAAATAGAAATTTTAATCGAGGATATTGGTGATGATGGTGAAGGAATAGGCCGCCACGAGGGTATGACAGTATTTGTCGAGGGGGCATTGCCAGGTGACCGCGTTCTTTGTACGATTGATAAGCAAAAAAAGAACTTTGCTAAGGCGAAAGTAGACCAAATCATAGCGTTTTCAAAGGAAAGAGTTAAGGCGCCGTGTCCTGTTTATAGCCTTTGTGGGGGTTGTCAGATTCAAGACTTAAGCTACAGCGCCCAGTTGAAACTTAAGGAAAATATGGTCATCAATACACTCAAACGCGTCGGTCATATATCGGATGTCGTCGTGAGTCCAATCATCGGTATGAAGGATGCCTTTCGATATAGGAACAAAGGCACCTATCCAGTGCAAGGCACACATGAACAACCTATGATCGGATTTTACAAAAAGCATTCACATTCCGTCGTGGACGTGAAAGACTGTTTGCTTCAAGACGCTAAAAATGAAGCCATCATCGCGACAATACGCAAATACATGAAGGATTTCAAAGTATCGCCATTCAACCCTAAACGTGGCGATGGCGTCATCAAGAACATCATGATAAGAAAATCCGATGCGACTGGAGAGTTCATGGTCGTCATCGTTACGAACGGTAGAAAACTGGCCATGACGAAGACACTCGTGAATCTTCTGACAGCCGCTGAACCAAAAATCGTCTCAATCATACAAAACATTCACAGTGGCCAAAGCGTCAAAGGCTTAGGGGATGAAATGAAATTGCTTTACGGCAAAGAGACCATACGAGATGCCATCGGCGGTCTATGGTTTGATATTTCATCTAGGTCATTTTATCAGGTCAATGCAAAGCAAACGGAAATCCTATATTCAAAAGTTTTGGAATTTGCCAATTTGTCTGGTGAGGAGAACGTCGTTGAACTCTATTCTGGAACGGGAACCATCTCAATGTTTCTCGCCAAAAAGGCAAAACACGTTTACGGCATAGAAATAGTTGGAGACGCCATCGAAGATGCCAATAAAAATGCAGCGGTCAATCAAATCGAAAATGTGTCATTTATCATGGGAAATGCTGAAGAGGAAATTGAAAAACTATATTCAGAAGGTCATGAAGCAGATGTCATCGTCGTAGACCCTCCTAGAGCAGGATGTGATTCAAAGGTTATTGAAACGATGCTTAAACTTGCGCCAAAGCGCATCGTATATGTCTCATGTAAGCCGTCAACATTGGCACGAGACCTTAAAATGCTCTGTGATGCTGGCGATTATGTCATAGAAAACGTGCAGCCGATAGATGTTTTTGGACATACGGTTCATGTGGAGACAGTCGTCTCTCTTAGCAAAGTAAAATAGTTTATTAAAGGGCACCACCGGTATCCTTCTTGATAAAATAGCCAATTAAAGGTATAATTATTAAAATAAATTAATAATTAGGAGGCTATATGTCAACGCGGAAGATGCTAGGTATCGAGTATGGCGATATTAATCAGATCACCACACAAGAGGATCGAATTAAATATATCAACTTTAAATTGGCGTCCTTAGGGTTGCCAATTTTTGGTGCGTCAAAAAATAGTGCGAATCAAGACTCGAATTTCATTGAGCTCTTTGATGACATCATCAAGGACTATCAGGAGAAGACGAGGATGGTTGACAGTCAGGAAATCGGAATCAACAAACGCATACAGCAGTTTTTTGACCGCTATTTTACTAAGTTTGATGAGAGACCGGAAATTATTGAGAAAACGTTCACACTAGACCATTATGGACTTGCGCGGGAGTTGTCATTGCCGCCAAACGCTGATGAATACAAGAATGCGTATTTGAGCAGTTATAGAATCAAACAAGGTATTTTGAATAATCCTAAAAACGACAGACGGACGACTGAGGGTTCTTTTCACATCGTAGAAGGTGGTTTGCCGATTCCTTATGATAAAAAGGCGGTTCCGAAAGAGACTTTCGTAAAGCTATATCAGGCTGCGATTAATCCACCGGATGCCCTAATGGCGCTTCCTTTCACATCTGGTCAGGACGATCAGGCAAAAACGTTTGTGGCTTTGACCGTCAAACCGATTGTTTCGCCGAAAGTGGCTAACATTTCTGACGAAAAAGTGATGGAAGTCCTTTTTATCGCACCAGGTAGCATGGTGTCAAATCTGGATTTTGTCGAATCTGTTTTCGGCAATGCAGGAGACTCAGGCATTCACATCAATGACTCGGGACTGGACTTTATGGGATGGTCAGGTCATACTGGTTTTATTTTGTTGGCACCACATCTTAATTTGATGACGAAAAAAGCACTTGGGCTACCGCATTTTGATGAGGCTACTGAGCGCCAAAAGCGCGATGGCATGTGTTATAAAGAGGAAAATGAGCTTTACAATGGCGGAAACCCTTTCAAACTCACTTGTCGAGACAAGACAGGCGTCGCCGTTACACTGATCGCCGACAACTATTATGGTTATTCAAAGAAAGAAATCAAGACACAAATCAGTTTTGCTGCGAACTTGCTTGGTTGTGTTGAAGAAGAACATGCGGGTGGCACGATCGCATTTCCTAGAAAAAACCTTGGTGAATATTATAGAGCTTGCGAGGACAAGGGACTTGAGGGATATTATTTTGAAGAGGTCATTGAGCTTTATGGGGACTTGATGACGGTTCATGACGACCACTATGGCATTGACAAGCGCAATTCGGAAATTATCTATTTACCGGAGAATATTGAAATCGACCTTCAGAAAAGTGAAATCAAATGGATTTATAAATCGCTTGAGAAAAAACTCAAGTTGCTCCCTGGGACCATTTATATTTTGCCGAATGGCGATAAAATTCAAATTGAAAGACATCCAAAAGCGCCGACATGGAAACTGATCAGTACGGATGCGGAAGGCACTTTCTGCCATAAGCCGTGTACTGTATCTGGAGGCGGCAAATCTGAGATTTCCAAATCGATTGATAATGCCATTATCTATGGCACGTATTTTGTGAACGATTTAAAAAGTGACCTCGACCATGTTGAGCAAATATTCAACTACGATTACCGGAAAAGATGGAAAGACTATCCTGATCGCTCGCGGGAATCAAGGCCAATTTTATCACTTGACCGCACGTTGGGATCCGTCATTAAGTTGTTGTCACCTTCGGCGGCATATTCAGATGCATTCAATGCATATCTTAATAGCATTCCGAATCACGTGAAATCTCTCGTGTTTATGGTGAAGCGTTTTTATCAACCTAATTGGGGCGATGACTGGCGTTCTCATTTCACAGTGGATATCATAAACGGCAAGCCGGGCAACGAAGTCAATTTCGATAACAGAAAAATTAGACCGAGTTATCTTAGGGTCGGTTTCAGTGACGATAAATCATGGCGCATTTTCAAATTACGCATGGATTTCATGCCAAGTGACAAAATTCAAATGGAGGACGATGTGACCGCATCTGTGCTCATCCCGGCAGAAAGGTTGACTCACCTGAACCCCGAGTATCATAACAGCAGTTATAAGTTTGTGAAAAATTGTGAATATCGCTTCTTTCAAAGACCGGATGATGCCATCATCAAAGGGTACGATCTACAAGCGGAGCGTGATTTATCGTCAAACAACTTGTTTGCCACAAACTTTGAACCGTTGACTAAGGAAAACGTTCTGGATATCAAAGAAGATGTCATGGGTTACATCAACTACACTGAGCCAGTGAGGACACACATCGAAACGTTCCTAAAGAGCGATTACAAGTATGCCGTCGTCTCGTCTGAGCCGAGAATCGTAGACGGAAAACCAAGCAAAAACCCTAGATATTTGGAGCACCGATCGGACTTTATCAGACCGATTATGACTTATGTCGCTGATGTCGGTGTAAGGCTAGCTCGAAAAGTGCCATGTGATATGCCTGTTTTGATGCCA
>DMYC01000076.1 GCA_003482695.1 Clostridiales bacterium UBA8960 | reverse complement strand
GACGCATACAAAGATTGAAGAAGTCGGCGCCGCAAATTTCTTTGGTATTACAGCGGATGGTACATTTGTCACACCAGTATCGCCATCTATTTTACCGAGCATCACGAAGTATTCATTAATGTACCTTGCTGAAAACGTCTTGAATCTCAAAGTTGAAGAGCGCGATTGTCGTGTTGACAGTTTGAGCGAGTTTGTTGAAGCAGGCGCATGTGGTACAGCAGCTGTTATCACACCTATCGGTGGTATTGATGTGGCGGGAAAACTTCATGTATTCCATAGTGAAACTGAAGTGGGTCCAATCACAAAGAAACTTTATGACACGCTCGTCGGCATTCAATTTGGGGAAATTGAAGCACCTGAGGGCTGGATCGTTAAAGTGAAGTAGTTCGTTAGAATAAAAAGATGTCTAAAATGATTTTGTCATTTTAGACATCTTTTTTATTTTTGAATTTGCCAGAGCCCATTGTCTGTTGGTTTCGAGTGAAAGTGATAATGCATTCCAAATGCATCAAACTTAAGTTCGGTTGCCCAAAGTGCCATTGAAAATCTCGCAGCGTCAGGCCATTTGGATCCATATTTTGCATCGCCAAAGATCGGGTTTCCCATATGGGAAAGCTGAACTCTGATTTGATGTTGTCGACCTGTGAAAAGTTCGATATCCAAATCCGTGATGATGCCAACTTCCAGCATGTGCACTTCTCTTACTCGATATCCGAGTTTGGCGAGTTTAGCATCAGGTGTTCCTTTATCCACAACAGTCACACAATTTTTTTTTGCATCGGCAAGCAAATAATCGTATAGCAAGCCTTCGTTAGAAATAACGGGTCCTTCAACTCGAGCAAAATACCTTTTGGTCAAGTGATGCGCCGCAAAAATGGCGCTTAACGTACGCGCGGCTTGTGGTGTTTTAGCGAACACGACTAATCCGCCAGTATGTCGGTCTAGACGATGCACTAGCCCAATATAAGGATCCGGTATGCCGAGTTTGAACTCGTAATAATCACGGACTAGCTCGATTAGAGGCGTTCCACGCGTCAAATCCCCCTGAACGGAGCAGTTTTGCGCTTTCTCAACGACGATGATTTGTTTGTCTTCATAGATGATTTTCATAGGGACCTCGAATCCACTTTCTCATATTGGCGTTAAACGTTAAGGCTATCTCGAATTTTGACCATAACATCAGGTTTATCGGAAATGATGGCATGCACGCCATTTTCCAAAAGCCATCGGGCAATTTTTGTGTTGTTTACCGTATAAGTGTTGATTTTAAGCTGATTTTTATCGAACATATCAAGTGTGGCAGGGTTCAACGTCTCATGGGCGGGATGATAAAAATCCGCCAATAATTTTTGCGTATATTCCCAAGGATCCACCATGGCACTTGCTGTTAAAACACCTGTTTGTGCATCGGGATTTAATGCCTTTATGGTTTTAATCGCGAAATGATCAAATGAAGAAAAAATGAGTTGATCTGGCAAAAGGTACTTAAACGCAGTCGATAAAGCGGCCTGCTCAATATTTGGATAGAGTGCGCTGCCAGCTTTAAGTTCGATGTTAACCCATAGCTTGCGACTGTATTTATGCTGTAACGCCTTGATTAGGTCAAGTGTTTCATCTAGGGTCGGTATGGTTTCGCGTTGTCCTTTGAATGTAACCGTCATTTTTTTAAGCGCATCTTTCGTCATATCTGAAATTGCGCCTTTAACGCCACACATACGCTCTAAAGTGAAATCGTGAAAGACCATAATCTCGCCATCCTTCGAGAAGTGGATGTCGAGTTCTACGCCATCGGCACCCATCGCTATGGCCTTTTCAAATGAATTGAGTGTGTTTTCAGCATAATAGGCTTTAGCGCCTCGATGTCCCAAAATCAACGACATATAATCCTCCTAATGTAGTGGCATTAACTACATTATACCACCGATATCCCCGCTTCTTCAAAGGTTATCATATCTTTAACCATAGCGCATGCCGATTCTAAGAGGCTAAAAGCGATAACGGCACCACTGCCTTCACCTAAACGCATGCCGAGGTGTAGATATGGCTTGAGTCCCAGCATTTGCGATGCAAGTGAAGCGCTTTTTTCTTCTGATGCATGTGAAGGGAAAAGGTAATTTCGGACAGATGGGTCCATCTCACATGCTAAAAGTGCCGCGATAGTGGAGATGAAACCGTCTATGACAACAGGCACTCTGTTTATTGCGCCGCCAAGCATCACCCCTGTAAGACCTGCGATTTCGAGCCCACCAACCGCTGCGAGCACATCAATCGGGTCATGCTTATCAATCGTTTTAGAGGAGATTGCCTGTTCGATGACTGCAGGCTTATGTGCGAGTTTTTCTAACGGGTAATTTGCGCCAATACCAGTCAATTCGGTGGGTGACTTGCTGCTGAGGACAGAGAGTATGGCAGTGCTTGGTGTTGTGTTCCCGATACCCATTTCACCAGTGGCGATCAAATTGTAACCATTTGCCTTTGCATGCTGCACAGCGTCTATGCCAACCTGAATCGCAGAAATGGCTTCATCGCGCGTCATTGCGTGACGTACGGCAATATTTTCCGTTCCTTTTCTAATTTTACGATCAAGCAAAGGCTCGGGTGTCACGTCACAATCAATGCCAATATCGATGGCAATGACATCGGCACCTAGTGATTTAGCAAGTGCGCCTACACCGGATACGCCTTTTGCGATGTTGATGGATTGGATCAATGTGACGATGGGTGGTGCAACAGCGACATCTTCAGCACACACGCCGTGATCGGCGCACATGACAATAACCGCCTTTTTCGTGATCGTCGGCATAGGCTGCTCATAAATGCCTGCTAGGCGAATGGCGATGTTCTCAAGTTCGCCCATAGAACCTTGTGGCTTGACGAGGTTGTCGATGCGGTTCTTTGTCATTTCTGAAATGGCCATATTCAGCCCGCTGATTTTTTCGATTTTCATATTATCCCTCCTTGATTTTGAATACAAAAAAAGCCCATTACTTACAAAGGGGATAATCCCTTGTAGGTAATGAACTTTGCCTTCGTCCATTATTTCATTTACAGGCAGGTCTCCTGGCTTGATGTCATCATAATCTGCGCCTTCCCAGTTTCCCAGTGGCATTCGCAGTTACTCGATCTTACAGTGATGGGTTCGCTTAGGACTCTAACCTAATTCCCTATTCTCCAATATTGGCACCTATAACGCTTTTTATTCTAAAGCATTAATGAATCGCCGTCAATAGTGCGTTGGTGGAACAGACTTATAAAAAAATTTTAATCATTATTAAAAAATTGCACAGTTTTTATTTCGTGTTATAATAGTAAAGGAGTACACTAAAGGAGGCGTCCGTATGATATCAAAAGAAATTCATGAGAATTTGAAAAATGCTTCTTGGATAAGAAGAATGTTCGTGGAAGGCGCAAAGCTTCGCGAGCAATTTGGTGATGAAAATGTTTTTGATTATAGTATAGGTAACCCATATTTTGAACCGCCTAAGTCCGTGACAGATAAACTTAAAGAAATCGTTAATAGCGACGCTGAAGGCACACATAGATACATGGACAACTCAGGTTACAAAGATGTCAGAGCGAAAGTTGCGAAAGCGATTAACCGCGACATTGAAAAACCACTTGGATTTGAACACGTATTGATGACGGTTGGTGCTGCAGGGGGGATTAACGTCGTCTTGAGAACCGTACTGGATGCAGGTGATGAAGTCATTATTTTTGCACCTTACTTTGCGGAGTATATTTTTTATATCCGCAATCACAATGGCGTACCCGTTATTTTAAAAACGGATGAAAAGACATTCGAACCCGATATGGATGCGTTTGAAAAAAGCATCACTGAAAAAACGCGTGCGATCATCATTAATTCGCCTAATAATCCGACAGGCGTCATCTATCCTTCTGAGACTTTGACGAAGCTGGGCCAAATTATTGAGAAAAAAGAGCATGAGTACGGCCGTGAAATTTATCTGATTTCAGATGAACCCTATAAAGCTTTGGTGTACGATCATATTGTCGTTCCAAATATCCACAACTTTTTTAGACATTCGATTATGGTGAATTCCTATTCAAAATCGTTAGGTCTTGCAGGTGAAAGAATTGGTTATATCGCGATAAATAGTCAGTTTGAGGATGCAGAGCTGTTCATGAGTGGACTCGCATTTGCTAATCGAACGCTTGGCTTCGTAAATGCGCCAGCAATATGGCAAAAAGTCATATCCGATTCTCTGGAAGAATCTGTTGACATCTCGCAATATCAGGTGCGTAGAGATCTTTTGCTATCAAAACTCAGAAATCTTGGTTTTGAAATGGTCGAACCAAAAGGTGCATTCTACCTCTTCCCAAAAGCGCTTGAAGAAGACGATGTCAAATTCGTCATGGAAGCGAAAAAATTCAACTTATTGCTTGTTCCAGGCAGTGGCTTTGGATCACCTGGTTATTTCAGAATTTCCTATTGTGTGGAT
>DMYC01000255.1 GCA_003482695.1 Clostridiales bacterium UBA8960 | reverse complement strand
CATCACAAACTCATTTACACCAGCCTTTCTACTCGCTGGCGTTACAACCCTCGTTGGACTAATATTGCTGCTTGTACTACGAAGTGACATTGAAAAAAAAGCACGCTAATCATGGCTTTATGGTTACACCCAAATGTTTTGGGTATCAACCAACGAGTAGTTCAATTATTATCTTGGAGGCCCATATGCAAAGAAAAATCGATCAACAATCAACCGGATATACAACTAAAGATGGTGCAGGTGTTAATTTGGTCAGGGTGTTAGGCATAAAAACGGTTAAGGCGTTTGATCCCATTTTATTGCTTGATTCCTTTGACAGCACAAACCCGGAAGATTACATAAAAGGCTTCCCGATGCATCCCCATAGAGGGATTGAAACGATCAGCTATGTGTATAAGGGCAAGATGACCCACAGAGATAGTTTAGGCAATGAAGACACGATAAGCGATGGAGAAGTACAGTGGATGACAGCCGGCTCGGGCATTTTACATGAGGAGAAGTTACCGGCCACTGAAAGGATGCTTGGTGTACAACTATGGTTGAACTTACCTGCGAAAGATAAAATGGTACCTCCGGCATACCGCAGCATTAAGAACGCTGAAATCGAAGAGATTGCGATCGAAAATGGCAAGTTAAGGCTACTAGCTGGACAATTCAAAGGCCATGAAGGTTTCATAAGCAAGTATCTTCCACTGGATTATTATGACATTCACTTAAATCCAGAGGCGTCCATCTCCATAGAAACCGATGAAAACCGCTCTGTAATTATTTTTACGTTAGTGGGTGATGCGATTATATCGGGTGAGTTGGTCAAAGAAAAAACGGCAGTAAAATTGACTTCAGGTGACATGGTAAACATAAAAGCCCTGGAAACAAATACTCAGTTGCTGTTTGTGAGTTCAGAAATGCTTGATGAACCCATTTCGTGGGGTGGTCCGATCGTCATGAACACTAAGGAAGAAATAAATCAAGCATTTGATGATCTAAGTAATGGCACGTTTCTTCGTGAAAAAATAGCATATTAACATCGATTAACACACAAAATAGGAGGTTAACCCATTGAAAAAAGCAAAAATTCTTGCGATTGTAGGTTCGTTACGCAGTAAGTCCTATAATTTGCAGTTAGCCAATATAGCGAAATCAATTGTTGGAGAATCAGCAGATTTTAGCATATTGGATTATAGTGATGTCCCGTTACTCAATCAAGACATTGAGCATCCTGCTCCAGCTTCTATAAAACGCGTGCGTGATGCGGTCGTGGAGGCGGATGCCATTTGGTTTTTCACTCCGGAATACAACCACTCAATTCCAGGTGTTCTTAAAAATCTGATTGATTGGTTGTCTCGACCAGTTAGTAAGACGGAGCCCAACGTTATCGGTGGAAAACCCGTGGCAATCTCAGGGATTACAACTGGAATGACTGGAACGAGCGTCTCACAGGATCAACTCGTGACACTTATCAGTTATTTGAACATGAACGTCATGAACAAGCCACGCCTCGCAGTCCCAAATGTTTCACAGCAGCTCAATGATAAAGGCGAGCTGACTTTAGTGTCGAGCATGGAACAGCTCGAGAAGCAGGCTGGCGCATTTGTTAAGTTTATTGAAAAGCAAAAGTCGATGCAATAGTTTTTTTTAATGTAAGGCCCTCCGTTTAATGAGGGTCTTTTTTTATGAGTGTGAAGAATTATGAAAAACCCCAAAAATACATTTTTGTGAATATTATGTAATCTAATTGACATTGCATTTGAATAAGCATAGGCTCAAGATAACTATAAAAAATTAAATGACCACGTCATTTGAGCATTAGTGCGAATTGGAGAAAAAAATGTATATCATATTGGTATTATTGACTGTTTTACTTGCTTATTATGCCGTTTCTTACTCACGCATAAGAAAACAACTCACTCAGACTGAGGAGAAATGTATAGCACTTCAGTCGGCTGATGAAGAAGCAAAGAAGAATTTATCCAGACTGAAAAGCCTGCTTGATAATAGCCCTAGCGCAATTGTGATTATTGATGATCATGGAAGATTTGTGGAGGTGTCTGCTGTCGCTGAAAAAATCATGGGTTTGCCAAAAGAAGAAATCGTTGATAAAGAAATCACACAAATAGCGCCTCCGGATATGGTTAAAAAGGCATTATATGTCTTGTCGCAGTCGGAGATTGATGGACAATTCCTAGAAAGCATTGATGTTTTTGAGTTTGAAGGCAATAAACGGTATTTCGAAAGTCGAGTTTTTCCCCTCCACGATTCAGAAAGCAATGAAAATTTATATGGTTATCTAGGAATCGATGTAACTGATCGCATCACTGCAGAGCATGCACTGAAAGAAAGCGAAGAAAAGTATAGTGGTTATATTGAACATGCGCCATATGGGGTTTTCATTGTAGACGAAAATGGGCGCTATGTTGAAGTGAATAAATGTGCGTGTGCGATAACAGGTTATAGCAAGGAACAGCTTCTTATGATGTCTTTAGAGGACATCACAGCTAAGGTATCTTTGGACTTTGCTCGAAGCAGTTTTGAAAATTTAAAAAAAGTAGGTTATATGAAGTGGGAGTTTGAGTTTGTGCATCAAAACGGATCTATTCGTTGGTGCCGCACCGATGCCGTTAAGATTACAGAAGATAGATATCTAATCTTCGCGATCGATATGACGGATGAAAAAGCTTCAGAAGAAAAACTGCTTTACATCGTCAATCACGATTCACTAACGGGCCTTTATAATCGAAGGTTTTATGAACAAACACTAAAACTTGTAGATGTGCCTGAGCAATTGCCATTGTCTATTATCATAGGAGACATCAACGGTCTGAAACTCATCAACGATTCCTTTGGGAATTTAGAAGGGGATAAGGTCATCAAAGAGACTGCGCGACTGATGGAAAGTTGTTGCAGGGAAGGTGATGTGTTAACCAGAACAGGTGGTGACGAGTTCACCATACTTCTACCAAATACCAACTATGAAGCGGCCGTGAACTTATTAAATGACATTCAATATGCATGTAAACAATATAATATCCATGTGAAAAATGAAGCGTGTCATATTAAGTTGTCTTTAGGGGTCGATACAAAAGAAACCGTTCACACTAGTATCATGCAGGTTAGCAAAATGGCGGAAGACTAAATGAATCAAAGTAAATTGTTGGAAAAAAACAGCTCGCATAGTGCAATATTGGCTTCGATTAAAGCGACAATGTTTGAAAAAAGTCATGAAACAGAGGAACACGCAGAACGAATTGCTCAACTATCCAGAAAAGTTGGTTTGAAGCTAAACCTATCACAGATTGAATTAGATCATATTGAGTTGTTGGCGACTTTACATGATATCGGGAAAGTGGGCATTGCGGAGCATATTCTAAATAAGGCTGGGCCTCTGGATGATGCAGAATGGAACGAAATGAAAAAACACCCTGAAATCGGTTACAGAATAGCGATGTCATCGCCTAATCTAGCACCGATTGCAGAGTATATCCTTCATCATCATGAGAGATGGGATGGAAATGGGTATCCACAAAAGCTACGGGGCACGGATGTTCCATTGCTTTCGCGGATACTTTCGGTTGTTGATTCATATGACGCGATGACGGAAGATCGGATTTACCGTAAAGCGATGACACATGATGCTGCAATTGAAGAAATTCAGAAATGTGCTGGAACCCAGTTTGATCCACAGATTGCTAAGATTTTTATGCAAATGTTTGAAAAAGGCAATGCCATGTAATTGCTTAAGCGACTTAAATCGGCCAAAGTGGTGCTTTAAGCGCGACGCCAAGCTTTAAAAACACTTCGTTTAGCGCATTAAACGTCTTCCATATCCACTCTTCGTGGCAATTCTCACCCATGTGGCCGATTCTGAAAACTTTACCATCTAGATGCCCTAGGCCGCCACCGATTAAAATGTTGTGATCGTTTCGCATCGCGTCAAACAGCGTTTTGAACGTGATGCCTTCAGGAAGCATCACGGTTGTAACGGTGCTTGCATGGCCCGAGAGGGCGTATAATTCGAAGCCCGCACGTTCAAATGCGGTTCTTGTAACGGTCGCTAACTGGCTATGTCTTTCCAAACGCGCCGAATCATTTAATGCCCTTTCAAGCGCAACGCTCAACTGATAAATCTGACTGATGGGTTGAGTGTATGGGAACTCACGATTTTCATACCAATTATTCCAGATCGTCAAGTTGTTATAAAAGCCAGGTATTGGCGTTTTTCTTTGCGACATAATCGACGAGGCTACTGGACTAATGGACATCAAAGTGAGGCCAGGTGCGGCGGATAAGCACTTTTGACTACCGACGATCACCACATCCATCGCCCATGCATCCACTTCAATTGGTTCACCGCCAACTGCCGAGACAGCATCGACGACCGATAGAATGTTGTGCTTTTTAAGGATTGGACAAATCTCATCAACTGGATTTGTAATGCCCGATGGCGTTTCACAATGAACCAGTGTCGCAAGTTTAAAACGGTTGTCATTTGACAAAAAGGCTTCCAGTGCTTTAGGATCGATGGCGTTTCTGTAATCCGATTTTAAGTAAACGACTTCTGCTCCATACATCTTTGCGAATTCACCAAAGCCGTTTCCGAAGAAGCCGTTGTCGATGCAAAGCACTCGATCGCCAGGTTCGATCAACGATGCACAGCTTGCCTCAAGGCCAAGAATGGCTTCCGCATTTAGTATCAGAGTGTCGTTTTTTGTGTTTAAGAGCGCCTTAAGTTGTGCGCATGTAGCTTTATAAAATTCGAAAAAATCAGGATCAAGGTCAGGGTTGGTGATCGGCCTAGATGCGGCCATACGAACTGACTCATGGATCATGGTCGGTCCAGGTGTCATCATGAGTGGGTAATTCATAAAATGCCTCCTGTGGCTTTCAATGCTTTCTTTACTATCGGAGCGATGAAAATAGCCGAGCATCCGAATATGAGCTGTACCAGATTTCCAGGTATGGATGTCATCGGTGCTACCCAGTTGCCATAAAGGAGCCCCTCAGTGATGTAGTAGCCAGCCACCATAACGACGCTTGAGAGAAGGATGCCTACGAAATTGTAAAAAAAGCTGTCGCCTTTTTTTCCGTTTAAATGTGCGATATGTCCAATAATATACCCCATTGCCCCTCGAATTAGAAACGTAAATGGTGCCCAAGCCATCCATCCTGATAAGACATCAAATAGCCCCATGCCAAATGCACCAGCGATCATGCCCTTGTTTTTGCCGAAGAGGATTGCCGCTAAGAAAAGCATGACGTTGCCCATGTGGATTAGACCACCGTTTATGGAAATCGGTAAACGTATGTTGATGAACATCGTTGCAACTAAAACCATAGATGTTAAGAGTCCGGTTAGGACGATGTCTTTTGTGCTGACTTTCTTTTTCATATTTTCTGTCATTTGCTGTGCCATACTAGCCTCCGAAATATTATTCTTTCTTGGTTAGTATAATGGAAAATTGACCTAATTCATAATGACAGAAAGGAAGTTTTTAAGCGTGTCAGTTTGTGCTTGTGAAGGAAGTGGTCAGGAAGTGATCAGGAAGTGATCAGGGGGTCGGACCCCCTGATCATTTTTCAATGTGTGCAAATCTAGCCTCAATCGTGAACTTAAACTAGACATTTAAGTCAATTATCTTTCAATAAAATAGAGCACAAGCATAAGGGCTGCACTTATCGGCAGAGTCACTTTGAATGGATTGCCTGAAATTTTGTGGAATAGACTATATTCACTGAACTTGTCTGTGGTCACAATGCCTTTTTCCTTTAATTTTTCATACATCATCGCGTATATGATTGTTCCAAGGACGATGCCTATAAAACCGCCAGTTATCGCATCCAAAGCACCATCGCCTATAGCACCGGCGATCGTACCAGGACAATAACCCAAGAGACCAAAACCAACACCGAATATTAATCCTCCGATAATGGCATTCTTTATGGATCCAGACTTTGTACTGACGGGAAGCTTGCCTTTAGGATAAAAAAACTCACGCCAAGCATCGTAACGACAATTGCTGTAAGGATGACTTTTACTACTGTAAAATCGGTTAGCCTTAACTGACCCATTAAAACTTCATATTTTGTTACGCTGCCTTTTTGAAGTAGGAAGCCTCTATTCTAGATTTCTATACATCTCTGCACCACCTGTTATAACGATAACCTTGTAGCCCTTTGCATTAAGATATGATGCAGCAGTTGTCGCTCTATTTCCTGATCCACACAATACATAGATTGTTTTATGCTGGTCCATTTTCAGTTTTTCAAGACTCTGATATAAGCTCTTCAGTGGAATGCTCACCTTGTTTTCGTCCGGGTCTTGCGGTTTTGTTTCATTGTAGTCACGGATGTCTAGGAGAATAAAGTGGTCGCCTTTATCCATTTCTTTATATGCTTTCGCAGATATGGTTGAAAGTTGATCTACCTCATGCCCTTCCTTTTGCCACTTTTCGATACCATCAGGTAAATATCCAACAATACTATCGAAGCCAATCCGTCTACAGTACCAGTAAATGGTTTCCATTTCTCCAACTTTCCCATCGATAACAAAAGCGATTTTAACATCCGGCTCGTAAATTGAGCCAAGAAACGCTGTAATATTGCCTTTAGGCAAATAGATCGAACCTGGAATATGCCCCCCAATAAACCCCTCTTTTGTTCTAGCATCGATTAGAAGAATACTCGACATCATTTCTGCGATTTCATGAACAGTGAGCGTATTTAGTACCACTTCATTATGAACAAAATCCGCACCATTAACGTTAAGAATTTCCATATGATCAAAATATCTTGGCTTTATCCTCATTTTTGCAAATGTCTTTATAAACGCTTCCTTTGAGCCCACCTTAAGCAAGCTATTCGTCGTTTTTTCGTACCCTAACGATGAGTAAGGCCTTTCATCCATATCATCTCCACAGGCTGAGCCTGCACCATGAGCAGGGCATAGAAGCACTTGATCTCCCAGTGGGAGCAACTTTTCAAATACACTTTCATACATGAGACCTGTCATTTTGACTAGATTCTCTTCGCCATAAAAATCAGTTCGTCCAAGATCCCCCATAAATAAACAATCGCCTGAAAAAACCATATAGGCACTTTCAACCCCTTCTTCATACACGGCATAGCATAGATGCCCAAGCGTATGACCTGGTGTGTGAATGGCTTTCAAAGTGATTTTATTAATTTTTAGTTCAAAGCCATCCATTATTTTTTCTCCATAGACATGTCCTAATGCCTCGTGACCAGATATATATATGACAGCGCCAGTTTTGTCAGCAAGCTCCATTGAGCCTGCTACAAAATCCTCATTTCTATGCGTTTCAAGAATATACTTAATTTTCACTCCAGCTATTCTAGCTTCGTGCATGTAGATTTCAACATCTCTTATGGGGTCGATGACGGCTATATCTGTCCCAGCGCCAATCATGTATGAAAAATGTGCAAGACCTTCTGTTTCAATTTTTTTAAAATACATTTTGCTCTCCTCTTAACCACTAAATCGTGAATGATCACACTAAGATATATGAACCTCTAAGTTCCGCATTCATGGGATTGTGATTCGCCAAATATGATTGCATCGCCTCTACAGCATGAATGTTTAGTTCATTGCGTTTAACACCATATTTTTTCGGTACACCCTGTTCAGTCACAAACGCCGCATGGTATATGCGTGTGCGGTCTATTGGTTCGCTTCCGATAAAAACGTTCTGGATACGTTGACCGTGAGGATTCTCAATTTTAAGATAAACAGTGAGTCCCATGCCTCGTTTGATGTACCCTCCCATTTGATCGTATGGATCAGAAGCAAACGTACGCTCTAAATTTTCCTCAAGCATGTCCAGTATTTCTTCCCCAGTAAGATCTGTTGTGCCAATAGGTGGATCCATAGGGGTTATATTATAAAGATCGTTAAGTGTAACGGGACCGGGAATTATGGGAGCGCCATATCTCCAGCCGTTTGAAAAGGCCATTTCGGCGCCCGAGGCTTCCAGCACAGACTCCAGAAGAAAATTATCCATGGTCGTTTCCAGCATTGTTGCACGATTCCACGCCGTAGCAGTCTCTCCGACAACTGCGCTGAGTTTGGCATCGAAGGGTGCAAGCTCACGGCGGATGATTTTTGTCATTTCCGGATCGGGCACAATGCCGGCGTCCACCTCGATCAATTGGTGTTCATAGCCTGTC
>DMYC01000233.1 GCA_003482695.1 Clostridiales bacterium UBA8960 | reverse complement strand
CTGCAAGCCAGAATGCGGCATCGCAGGTTTCTACGCTGTTATATTTCTCAATCAGTTCAAAGAGCCCTTCTTTACTTTCAGCCGTCAGCGTGACAAACGAGATTCGAGTAGACTGTTGAGCCTCAAGATCTATTTTGAGTCTGAAACTGAATATTGGATCGAGTACGGTACCAACAGATTTTGTCAGTTTTTTGTTGGCCTGCATGACTTGTGGGTTTCTGAGCGAATTGCCTCTACCGATGAAATGCATGCGATCCGTTTCAGAGCTGAATTCTCCATCGTGATAACCGTCGATGATGGGAACCTGAGCGACCCATTTAGAAGGTTCAGAAACTTTTCTCGATCGACGATGGGCAATTAATGCGTGGTACTTCTCATTGTACTCTGTCTCTACGAAAAGGTTGCTAAAGGCTCTATGAGAGACATCGGCATTTTGCTCTGCCATGACGATCTCCAGATAACTCGTAATCTCGATTGCACTCGATTCGTCTCCGGTGTTTTTGATTTTAATGCGTCTGACTTCAGCATTGTCTCCAGAGGTCACGATAATTTCCGTTTGTGTTTCTATGTCGCCATCTTTTCGTTTATAGGTTGTTTTATCGCTCATGAAGACGACTTCATAATCGACGGGTTGTATATTATATGGGGCATATGTGGATGTCCACGAAGTGTTTTTTTCAATATTCTTAATGTAGAAAAAAGCGCCATGTGTATCGATTACGGCATCTTCACGCCACCTTGTCACAGAATAATCTTTCGTTTTGCTGTAACCCGTCCCTTTATCTGTGGTCATGACTGAATAATAACCATTCGATAGGACATGTGCCTTAGGCAAGATTTCATCGATACTCGTATACCTTCTGTAAACGCGAGAGTCGTTAACCACTTGACCCTTGAAAGGTTGAATTTTTTCTTTTCTCTCTTTGGTGAATACAACGTGCATTGGTACTTTCTCCTGCAACAATAAGCTGGCAGCCTTTATATTGGCATTTTCAAAGAAACGTTCCTGGAGAATATTATTATGAATGTAATTGTTTAAGGAAAGCATAATCATGCCTTGGTGATGGGCCATGTAACTTTTAATCACAGAGCTCTTTTCGTTGTCATTCAATCTTTCAACTGTGTAGTCGGCGGCTTCGTAATAGCCGTACTGTCCTTCTAGCCCTTCATTTTTCAAAACCATCATATTCTTGAAAGCTTCAACAGGATCTACCATAAACGCCAAAAATGTGGCGTAAGGTGTTACGACAGCGTCTTCCAGAAGGCCGCGTTTTAGCCCAAGCCATGGCACACCAATGGCTTTGTATTGATAATCAAGATGAAGATCCAGCGAATTGAACGCCGATTCAGAAACGCCCCAAGGCATGTTTCGTTCAGCGCCGTATTTTTTCTGACTTTTAATGACAAAGGAATAGGTCTCGTCAAGTAAAGTGTTTTTATAGCTTTTCATTATAATGAGTGGCATGAGGTACTCAAACATTGTTCCACTCCAAGAGACAAGTCCCTTATAGCGGTCGACCATCGTGAGGGAACGCCCAAGTTTTTGCCAATGTTTAGCAGGCACTTCTCTCCTGGCGATCGCCAAGTAGCTTGTTTGTCTTGCTTCTGATGCAAGTAAATCGTAATAAGAGTTTGTAAGTCTGTTATCTTCTAAATTGTATCCTATAGAAAACAGCTGTCTACGGGCATCATAAACATGCGTAAACTCTGTGGCATCAGCAAGTTTATCAATTCTCGATATGACGGCGTTCAGTTTTTCATTGAATGCGCGTGCATTGTAAATACCTAGTTTGACTGAATCGAGTAGTTGGTCGAGCCATAATGCAACGGATTCTTTTTCAGGTTCAGTCATTTCATTCGATTTTATCTTTATCGCGTTGATGATAAACCTTATCGGATTTAAATTTTCATGCAACGTTTCAATACTATGGTTCGACTTCATTTGATTCATAAGTTCCAGCGTGTTATCGCGAAGGTGCTCTGAATGAAACACATCTGGGATTGACTTAAAGAGTGGAATCCAGGGCATAAAGGCATCAATCTCTTTAATAAGAGACTCAGACAACAATTTAGCCTTCTCAGTCCAAGTGTAAGGTGGAACTTTCTCGAGTCTAGGGCTCGCACTAAAAACCGTTAGAGCGTGATGCCACTTGATCATATCGATGACGCCATGATCATCGCTTATCTCATTGAAATAATCATAATCAATTGCGATGCTGTTTCTAAGGGTATCCGAAAGGCCAAGTACATATTCGTGTCTTGCGATTTGTTCGGTCGTAAAAGACTTAAGCCCTTCGCTCAGCGTAACAAGGTAACAGACATAGTTGCCGCTGTCCACAGTGGAAATGTACCGAGGTTTTAAAGGCACCAGTGTTTTGGTATCGTACCAGTTCAACAAGTGGCCATTCCATTTATCGAGCTTCTCGATGGTGGATACGGTCCGCTCGATGTTCTGGAGCGATTCTTCCATTCCAAGATATCCAAAATCATGTGCAGATAGTGTTGCCAGCATGCCTAGGCCGATATTTGTGGGAGAAGTCCGCGCAGCAATCCCTTTATAAGGAATCTCCTGATAGTTGTCAGGTGCCAAGAAATTGTTTTTGGCATTTGCGAATTCTTCAAAATACCGCCAAGTTCGACGTGCAATTTTTCGTAGTTCTGTCAAGTTATCCGATGTCAATGCTTCGCGTTCCACATGGGAGTCCTTGCTGACCCAATAGGCCACCACAGGGGATAATAGCCAGATGAATGCGAAAATGGCACTAAATGCCGTAAGAGACGGTTTATAGAGGGACGTTAAATAAACCAGTGGTAGGCCAGTAAGCGCAGAAATGCCCATGGCATGAATGTAACTGCCAAGCGTATTCGATTGCATCCTTTCCGCGTCATCCGATGTGATCCATTCCAGCATCTTTTTATGCGTAATCAAAACGCGTACAAGCGTCACAGTGATGGCTTTGAGGTTGATTAGGGCTTGATAGGGAAGGAAAATGACCGACAACAGTATTTGAAACAATTGCGATTTCAGACCGAAAAATCCGGTAAGGTGTCGCCTTGATTTTTTATTGGCAATATTTTTAAATGAGAATTGGTTAAGCGTAGACATGGCTAAAGGAAACCAGATGACCGCACTGATCAAAATCACCCAAAACAGACTGCTTCCGGGTAATACCGATAAACCGAGAAAAATCAGCAGTAGCATGGAAGGGGATACAAGACTTCTTCGTAAATTGTCGAAAATTTTCCAAATGCTGATGTTGTTAAGTGGATTGATGACGAGGCGGTTATTTTTGTTATATATGATACGGTTAAGCCAAGGAATCAGCTGCCAGTCTCCGCGAATCCATCTTTGCATCCTCGCTATATAAGCGTTGTATTTGCTTGGATACGCATCCACTAATTCCAAATCGGATACGAGCGCAGCGCGGACGTATGAACCTTCCAGCCAATCATGGCTAAGGACGGCATTTTCTGGTACGACATCCTTAAGGACGTTATAGAAAACTTTTAGGTCATAAATGCCTTTGCCTGTAAAAATGCCTTCACCGAAAAGGTCTTGATAAACGTCGGAAACAGCACTCGCATAAGGATCAAGTCCTACCATACCAGTGTAGATTCTAGCAAATATGGATTTGTTGGAACTTTCCATATCAAAAGAGACGCTTGGCTGCATTAAACCATACCCACTGGTGACGATGTGCTTATCTGCGTCGATGATTGGAAGGTTGAGTGGGTGAGCCATCGTACCGATCATTTTTGTGGCCATATCAAATGGAAGAACCGTATCGGCATCCAGCGTTATGATGTATTTGATATCTTCTCCACGCAGTTGATTGCGAGAGTAATGGATAAAACTTGTCGACTTTGAACCGAGCAACATTTCATTGAATTCCATCAAAGCGCCGCGTTTCCGTTCCCAACCTGTCCAGACATTGTCATTTTCATTGAAGACGCTTCTTCTATGGTAGAAATAGAAAATGTCGGTTTCATCATGATCGGGCGATTTCATATACTTTTTGTTGAGTTTTTCGATGCCATCGATGGCATGGTGTAAAATAGATTCACTCTTTTTATCGTTTTGTGTTTTGGAATCTTTGAAAGCGCCGATTAGGGCGAAGTACAAATGCTTTTCATTATTTGTCAGGTAATGGTTTTCCAAANNGTCGATTTTCATTGTTTAAAATCGCCGGCATTACGACGATGGTCTTCATAGAGTCAGGAATCCCGGTTTTCAGTTCTAATCTTGGGAAAAAAGCGGGCTTCATGACGCGACTGATGATCCAGTTGTTCAGTGCAATCGCAATTTCTGAAGCTGGAATGAGCAGGACGACTCCAGTGAGTATTGGATAAAGCCATATGTGTGCGAATAAAGAAGTTGTGCCGTTAAGTGGTGAGGTTCTAATGGCCCACTGATAAGTCGCAAAGATGATGAAAAGTGTGATAAAAGCGATGGTGCTAATAAAAATCGTGCCAATATGCGAGAGAATCCAAGTGTGAAAATCATGTAATTTTCCACCCTTTTTGCCCTTTTGCAAGCTTTCGAGTTCGGCTAACCCTTCGTCTATGAGATAATAGCCGACATGCGCTTTTTTCAGCATCAAATTGCTGACAGGTACTGAGTCTTCCAAAATGCTAATCGCATTGTTTGCATGAATGGCCAAGTCTACGACGACTCTGGCGATATGAAGCTCAGAAACACCGAATTTTTTGGCGAGTTTTTCGACCTGTTGAAGGTACATGCCCCTTGAAGTCAAGTCCATTGAGGCGTAGTATTCCCTTGGGTCATTTAATAGAATTTGTTCAACATAACTCAACTGATCAAACAGTTTAGACCAGTTTACACTATTGATATAACGGAAGCTCATGATGTAATTGCCCATGGTTACGGTGGTGTTGGCCTGTGCATTATGTTCCTTTTGCACAATGCGTTCAGCAGATGTTCCATAGCTATCCAGATACGTGTCAAAATGTTGAAGAATTATAGAATAACTCCTCCCAGAGCGTCTTAAGCGATAAAAAAGGTGCTCGATAAAGGATGAATCTGTTTCAACTTGTGTATCGCTGTAACTTTTGAGAAGTTTAAGCATCCGCTCTAAATCATCCCCTTCATCCAGCAACCATTTATCCACGACAATATTTGCCAAATGCCATTTTTCCCTTGTCTCCATAACAATTTCACAGCGCGACCTAATGTTTTCTATGAGCGCGAGTCGAAGCATGAGTGGCAACATGCGTATTTCGCGATCAAACAAGATGGTGTGCGTCTGATAGGCTTGTAAGTATTTTTGAAGCGTGCTTTCCTCTATTTGACCGTCCACGATGGCGATGAATTCCATTGCGATAGCGTAAATACGCGTATGACCTTGAAATGGGCCTTTTCTAAGGATCGGCAGTTTATAGTAATTCTTCTTCGTGAGTGCGAGGCGAATGCCTTTGACTTGTTCCTCAATAATGTAAAAATTGTCAAGCAACCATTCTGCTGCTGGCGGGACGGCTCTTTTTTGGTTCAAGTCGTTGTTTAAGCTGTTATGCAAGTCAAGAATGACCTTATAACTCTCGTTCATATGAGTGATGGGCCAAATGATATGCATTTTTTTGTGTGAGATCGAATGATCGATGGCTGTCCTTTGGGCGCGTTGCTCCAGCTCTTCAACAGTTGTGGAAGCGTTGTAAATTTGAATGTTTCTCCGTTTTCGAAATCTAGTGAAAGTGAACGCACCTATAAGAGCGAGTAAACCAAGTAGAAAGTACTGATAAGTCATGGCGAGCCTTCTTTCTCAATAAAAATAAAAAAGCCACTTTAAGAAGTGGCTTTAAAGCAAAATATCATAATTGACGCGCGTGTCACAAGTTGTCGCGCATATGTCATTATACCATTTTTCGGCTAAAATTGCAAAGATTGAGGGGATGAGTGATGGTGTCAGTCTTTTTGACTCAAAGCGGTTTATGACAAATTCGTGACAAATTCGATTTTCGCTTGATAAATTATCTGAAAATTGATTATAATTGGGTTAATAAAAAAACCTAAGGAGGTCGAAAACATGACAAGTACAAACCTGATGACAAACTTAAAAAACACCTGTTTTATGACCTTTGGTGATTCGATGTAATGGCTTTATTCAGCCTATTTTTTTCGTTTGTTTAACCACAGTCATAAACTGTGGTTTTTTTGCGCCCAAAAGACGAATAGTAATGCGAAAACGAATAGGAGAACATATGAATATTGGAATATTGGCACACGTAGATGCCGGAAAGACAACGATTACGGAACAAATGCTGCATATATGTGGCGTCACAAAGGAAGTCGGACGTGTCGACAATGGAAACGCCACCACAGACGCCATGGCGCTGGAGAAAGCCCGTGGCATCACCATAAGACAGACGACCGTCACCATGAAATACAAAGACAAAGTCATCAACTTACTGGATACTCCGGGACATGTGGATTTCATCGCAGAGGTGGAACGCTCGCTTTCGGTACTAGATGTCGCCATATTGGCGATATCGGCAAGAGAAGGTGTCCAAACCCAGACGAAAGTGATCTTCAACGCACTTAGGAAAATGAATATACCGACGATGATCATGGTGAACAAGGTCGATCGGATGGGCGTCGATCTTAGCGGTGTGATTGATGAGATTCGAAATGAGCTCAGCGCGTCAATTTATATGGTCAATGATGTTGATGGTGCAGGGACGCGAGATGTCGTTATGCGCACGATAAGTAGTGCCGCCTATCAGGCAAATGTTGAAAACGTTGCGATGCTGGATGAAGAGATATTCGAGTTGGCATGCAGTGATGAATCGGCACTGTCTGATGGTCAGCCCAACATGCTACATGACGCCGCTGTGACGTATTTTATTCATGGCTCACTATATCCGGTGTTCTTCGGTGCAGCCCTGATGGGGGTGGGTGTGGAGGTCATGCTGGATTTCATTGCGAAGCTACCGGAGCCTGTTAATGAGGATGATCTTAGTGCGGTAGTCTTTAAGATCGATCGGGATTCGTGCGGGTATCGAAGATGTTTTGTCAGAATCTTTGGCGGCACTTTGGTTTTAAGGGAGAGTTATCCTGTGGAAGAGGAGGATGGGTCTTTTAAGATATTGAAAATGGATGCACTTCATGGTATTAAGCCTTACAGGCGGGATGTGGCAAAGGCTGGCGAGGTGGTT
>DMYC01000261.1 GCA_003482695.1 Clostridiales bacterium UBA8960 | reverse complement strand
TCTGCCAGGCTGATTGAGCCTATCACATGGATATGCTATGCTTACACTGCCAATGTGTGGTTTGTGGCCGCCTGTGATGACGATAAGGTAGTCCGGGCCCATTCTCTGTACCGTGATTTCCACCGACTGGTTAAGCAATTCCTTTTGTATCGTAATAGTATCATGAGACATACGATCAAACCTCCAAAATAGTGTATATGTAATTGCTAAGAAGAAGTGATCAAGGGGTCCGACCCCCTGATCATTCCTACATTAATTGTATACCATCACCGTTCCTACCACCATGAAATATTAGTTTTTGATTAAAAAAACTTGCAAATGGTCGATTTTACCGTTCAAATCATGTAAACTTAACGAGAGTCATACTAAACATTACACCGGAGGCGCTCATGATTAAATTTACAGACTGGTTCGATAGGCTTTTTGAAGTCAAAAGAAAAAAGCAGACCCCATTTAGCATTTTTGTTATGGTGATTCTACTCTTCCTCCTTGGCAATTCTCTATTTATACTGATGCATTTTCAAAAAAAATCGTACGAAGCTTTTGCCGTTGAGTATCGCACCGTCAAAGCAGCCGTTCTCGATTATAAAAACGAAACGGGTGAATATCCGATTGCTTCAACGGTGAACTGGAGTAAAGAGAAAAACCTCAGTATGTTCTTCGAAGAAAACGGTTTGACGATGGGCACACAATTTTATTATGTTGAACAATCTCTTTTGTCTATACCTGATAAAGTTAAAAAAACCTATATCCTCGATGTTGACCGTGGCATTCTATATACGCGTGAGTTTGAGATCTATGGACTTAAACGTTGGCACGCACCATTGGCTGAATAAGAAAAGGTCACTGAAATGGCTCCCATTTTAGTGACCTTTATCATTTGAATCATTCAGACATCAACCTTTTTTCACCCTCAAGTTCAGTGATCGGCTTTATATTTTGAGAAACCTCTAAAGTCCCAAGGAACTCGCCCTCTTTGCTTCTAACTGCAAAATACCTGATATAGACAAATTGATCTCCAAGTCTGATCCAAAAATCTTCATTGTCTTTTTTACCGCTTTTCAAATCTTCCACGATTTTCTCGACAACGTGCATGCTCTTTGGTGGGTGGCAATTTTTCACCTCACGGCCTATAATCGTAAGTGGGCGATCAAAAATCCGCTCCTTGCCCTGCGTAAAATACTTGACCTTATCATCCGCCCCTACGAAAGTCATATCTACAGGAACTGTGTTTAGGATCGCATTCACTTCGATAGCCGTCAAGCCACCTGCATCAAAAGGTATATACGTATGTGAATCTTTTTTGATTCTGTTGACAATAATATCCTCATTCATATCCAAATGACTCATTTGTTGCGGAGATGCATCCACAGTACTTGTCTTAGGCTTTAGCACTTCTATTGATTCGATAACAGGTTGCCATCTCTGTACATCGGAAATGAGCGTGAATCCAATTTCCTCGCTTGCTTTTTCAATTTCCATCCATTCCTGTAAAGAAAATTTATCAAGAATCATTGGAAACATGATTTCTTCTTCTTTAAAAATCATCTCATTGACACTATTCACAGCGTCTTTGATTTTTTCATCCACCAGCGGCTTATCCACAGACTCTTGATTCAAATGTTCTATCACAAACTTGATTTTATCGCGTATTTCATCATCTACACCCCACATGACTTGAGGAGGCGCAGTAATATCATGTTTTTCCATAAAAGGAAAAATCAAATTTTCTTTTCGCTTATAATGTTTATCTATTGTTAAGAGTTTAACCATGCTATCTTTAAGTGTTTTTTGTGTATCCGGTGTAGGATTCTCTTCAAAGTCACTTAAAGTTCTTAAAATATCAAATTCGATTAACGCCTCTATTTTACGATTCTCTTTTCTAAACGTGTGAATTGGATGCCCTTCATTAAAATCGTCTAGGCTAAAACCGTCTTTACGATGAATTTCTTCTATGGAACCTCTGAAAACAGTGGCATGCACATCGCATAACCTTTGAATCTCCGAGACGGGCATCCCTTCATTAACAAGCGCTTGTTCCATTTCTGCGATTTCTGTAGGAGAAACGTTTATCGTCAACGCATCAAATTCTGCCTTCACATCATCAACCGTTGCGCCATCGTGCAACTTCTTTATAAGTTCCTTCAATTTTTCTTGCTTGTGTGCTCTGTTGTTAATAAACTCGCTCATATTACGCCTCCTTCAAATCAAATCCAATTGCGTTCATCTTTTCCGCGATCACATTCATCGGGATTTTTTTCATCGCTGAACCCTTTGCTAAAGTCATAACTCTTCCGGCTGTTTGAAGCATACCCGGTTTGACGATGTCCACAAAGCCCAGTTCATATAGTACCGTCTTGATTTCCGGATGCTTCGTAACCAACTCGTATATGGTGTCCTCTTTACTGATTTCTATCATTTCACAACCCTCATTTCATTCTGTTATTGATAGTTTATCTCAATTAAGAATCAATTTCAGTAACCTCTGTTACAAATACTACCCAATTATGCGCTTTCATATCAAAAATAAAAGGACCACCAATTAACTTGATGATCCCCATTTCTTACTCTATGACAACCGCTGTGCCTGATGCAGTCACCATAAGCATATTGTTAGCTTGACCCAACACTTCATAATCAATGTCTATTCCGACGATGGCATTGGCTCCAATTTCACTTGCTCTCATTTTCATCTCTTTGATTGCATCTTCTCTCGCTTGGATCAGTTCACCTTCATAAGAGTTTGAACGGCCTCCGAAAAAGTTGGTCAGCCCCGCTGCAAAATCTTTGATGAAATCAATGCCATTGATCACTTCTCCAAATACGATTCCCTTATAGGCCACAATTCTAGAGCCCTCAACTGTTGGTGTTGTTGTTACGATCATATTCTGCCTCCCATATCTAAACTCTTTTCCCACATTTCTCTCTTAAAAACAGCAACGACAAAACGCGTGCGCCCATGTAACATATTGGTGTCGAATATATTGACGAGTTCCCATCCCTGACTGCCAAGTTGATTTAATCTGTCATTGAAAGACCCCGCATCTATCACGCCACCTCTGACTCCAGTCGCCTCGAATTGTTCCGAATGATATTCCCATTGAACCATTTTGGCCTCCTTACGCATTCATTTTCAGCTACCCGATATTTGCTCTAGAACCGACTTTAGCGATTTGACCACCCTACCGCTCCGACCAGTCTTCGTGTCTGCGTGTAGCATAGAATTGATGATTGACTCTTCAGTCGCTTCTATGACCGCATTGAACACTTTATCGATCACATTTTCGTTAATGATGCTACATTCCACAATTTCTCTCGTTTCAAAATGTCTAACGATGTTGGCATTTGAAAATGCATACACGATATCACCGCTTCCATTTCCAAAATGCGCGCCTGTTCGTGCCATACCAGCAGGCACTCGTTTTGCGACTCTTTTAAGCTGTCTATCGCTCATGGGAATATCTGTCGCTACAATAACAATTATGGAACCTTGTTCGACCTGACTCCCTAACGCCGTGAAGGCTTCTCCGATTTTCATGCCACTTAGCTGAAGTGTTTTCAAATTTCCAAAATTGCTTAAGACAAGTACGCCAACTGTATAGGACACACCTTCCAGTTCCACTACTCTCGATGATGAACCAATTCCACCTTTAAGATTAAATACACACATGCCCGTACCTGCACCAACAGATCCCTGTTCAAATAAAACATCACACTTTGAGATGGCTTCGACAACATGCGCCTCTTTTATGTTAAGCCCTCTAATATCATTTAAAAATCCATCGTTGCATTCACATACGATTGGATTGACTGTCCCTGTCGAGCGTCCGATCTCTTCATTTTGATCTAGCATATACTTAACAAGTCCATTCGTTGCGATTCCAACACTCAAAGTATTGGTCAGTATGATTGGGGTTTCTATTGTTCCAAGTTCATCCACTTGTACCGTACCGATGCTTTTGCCAAAACCGTTGATCACATATGTTGCAGCTGTAACCTTTTCACGAAAAAGGTTGCCTCCATGTGGTAAAATTGCCGTAACGCCAGTATTGATATCGCCTTCAGATAAAGTCACATGACCCACCCTAACACCTTTGACATCGGTGATGAGGTTTCTAGGACCTTTTTTGCCCTCTCCCACTGTAAAATTGTAGCTCTCTATTGCCATAATGGATGTTCACCCCCTATGTTTTCTTCCTATATAAACTATATAATTATTATTGCTTTCTGACAACTGTCTTTATTCCATAACGCGCTTTTTATCAAGAAACACAAGACAAAAGACACAATCTTATATATAATAAAGTTGAGAAATTCTATTTACTATTACTTATTGTATGAGGAGCATTATGAAGAAAGAGTTATTTGCATTATTAGCGATCT
>DMYC01000078.1 GCA_003482695.1 Clostridiales bacterium UBA8960 | reverse complement strand
ACTGTATCCAGAGTACTCAATTACGATGAAACGCTCTCGGTTTCCGATGATAAGCGAAAGCTAATTTTTGAAATCGCTGAATCGTTGGATTACATGCCACCTCGTAAAAGAAATGTGGACAAGATGCCTAAGAAGATCAAGATTGGCCTTGTGCACTGGTACACGATGACACAAGAACTCGATGACCCCTATTACATGTCAATCAGGTTGGGCATCGAGAAAATGTGCTATGAAAACAACGTTGAAATCGTGAAAATTTTCAAACCTGACGAATATGACTTTCAGAAATTGGAATCGGTTGACGGGTTTATTGCCATAGGCAAATTTACGGATGGCCAGATTTCAAAAATTTATGAAAGATCTCAGAATATCGTATTTGTCGATTCCTCTCCAAAAGAAGAAATGTTTGATTGTGTGGTTATTGATTTCGAAAAAGCGGTGACAGGCGCACTTAATTACTTGTGGTCACTAGGCCATCGTAATATTGGCTATATTGGTGGACGCGAGCATGTAGGTCATGAACTTGTTGCACTAGGTGAAAGACGTGAGAGTGTTTTTAGATCACACATGACGGAACTTGGTGCATTTGACGAAAGCAATATGTATGTAGGCGCCTTCTTGGCAGAATCGGGTTACAAGTTGATGAAACACGCGATAAAAGCGTCTGAGAAATTACCGACAGCCTTTTTCGTAGCGAGTGATTCAATAGCCATCGGGGTTCTTAGAGCGATTCATGAATGTGGATTAAAAGTGCCGAGAGACATTAATGTGGTTGCCTTTAATGACATTCCAACCTCTAAGTATACAGTGCCACCCCTTACGACAGTCAGAGTTCATAAAGAGTTTATGGGAGAGACAGCAGTTGAATTGCTGCTGGAACGAATCGTCAGAAAAAGGGACATTCCAAAAAAAGTCATCGTCCCGACAACTTTACAAGTTCGCGAGAGTACATGTAAAGTTTAAGTAAAATATTCTTGACATATTCGTAAATATTTACTAATATGAAGTTGTAGTACACAAATTTACTTGGGGAGATGAATTATGAAAAAGTTTATTGCACTTTTATTGATGTTGGTTATGGTTTTATCTTTAGCAGCATGTACAGCAAAGACTGAAGATTCTGCTGGTGCTGTTCCGACAATCGGCGTTACAATCTACAAATACGATGACAACTTCATGTCATTCGTAAGAAGAGCAATTGAAACAAAAGCAACTGATAAAGCGAAACTTGAAATGAATGACTCACAGAATTCTCAAGCAACACAAAACGATCAAGTAGACACTATGATTTCAAAAGGTGCAAAATCTTTAGCGATTAACCTTGTAGATCCACAAGCTGCAAGCGCAATCATCGAAAAAGCTAAAGCGGCAAACCTTCCTGTAATTTTCTTTAATAAAGAGCCAGATGCTGCAGTCTTAGCGAGCTATGATAAAGCGTGGTATGTTGGTACTGCATCAGCAGAAGCAGGCGTTATTCAAGGTGAAATTATCGCAAATTCTTGGAAAGCAAATCCAGCTTGGGATAGAAATGGCGATGGCGTTATGTCTTACGTTTTATTAAAAGGCGAGCCAGGTCATCCTGATGCAGAAGCTAGAACTAAGTTCGCAGTTGAAACAGCTGTTGCAAATGGCGTAAAAGTGGAAGAACTAGAACTTCAAACAGGTATGTGGGATTCAGTAAAAGGTAAAGAGTTGATGGATGCATGGATTGCTAAGCACGGCGATGCAATCGAAATGGTTATCTGTAATAATGACGGTATGGCACTTGGTGCGATTCAATCGTTAAATGCTGCAGGTTACTTTGATGGTGGCAAATTTATGCCGGTTGTCGGTGTAGACGCGATTCCAGATGCACTTGAACAAATCAAAGCGGGTAAAATGGTTGGTACAGTACTTAATGATGCTAAAAACCAAGGTGGTGCTACATTTGATTTAGCACTTAATGCAGCGCTTGGCAAAGATGTTCTAGATGGTACTTCATGGGTTCTCGATTCATCTAAAGCAGTCCGCGTACCTTATGTAGCCGTTACAATCGACAATATCGCATTTGCTGAAGAAGCATACAAATAAGGTCATTTTGATTTAAACGATTCCAGATGCAGATCTGCATCTCGAATTTTTTGAGAAAAGAATTTGCTACACGATGAGAAAGAAAAAATTACACATTTGTTTAATGGGTATTTACTATATAGTTGAAAGGAGGCGTAATCCATGCAAGATGAATCAATGAAAGACAATATGCAATATTTGTTGGAAATGATTGAAGTCTCCAAGGAGTTTCCTGGGGTTAAAGCATTAGATGGCGTCACTTTGAAGGTACGTAAAGGAAGCGTTCATGCCTTGATGGGGGAAAATGGTGCTGGAAAATCCACGTTGATGAAATGCTTATTCGGAATTTATCACATGGACACAGGTACGCTTCTTATCGAAGGCAAAGAAGAAAAGTTTACATCTTCAAAGCATGCACTTGATAACGGTGTGTCCATGGTTCATCAAGAGTTGAATCAAGTAAAAAGCACACGCATCATGGACAATATATGGTTAGGCCGATTTCCTTTGAAAGGCATTTTTGTCGATGAAGAGAAGATGTATGAGGACACGCTAAGAATATTCAAAGAGCTTGATATTAACCTGGATCCACGCAAAAAAGTGGGTGATCTTCAAGTTTCAGAAGCTCAAATGGTGGAAATCGCAAAAGCGGTTTCTTACAACTCAAAGCTTATCGTTATGGATGAGCCAACCTCTTCGCTTACTGAAAAAGAAGTAGGACACTTATTTAAAATTATTAAATCTTTAAAGGCAAAAAGTGTTTCAGTCATATATATTTCCCATAAAATGGAGGAAATAGCTCAAATTTGTGACGAAGTGACCGTCATGAGGGATGGCAAGTGGATTGCCACGAAACACATCGAAGAGATTACAACAGATGAAATCATCAGTTTGATGGTAGGTAGAGACCTTACACATCGTTTCCCGCCTAAAACAAATCAACCGACGGAAGTGATCTTGAAAGTTGAAAACTTGACAGCGGTGTTTCAGCCTTCTATCAAGGATGTGTCGTTTGAACTTAGAAAAGGTGAGATTTTAGGGGTTGCTGGTCTAGTGGGTGCGAGAAGAACCGATGTGCTCGAATCGATATTTGCAGAGCGGCAAGCAACAGGAAAAATTTACTTGCACGGAAAAGAGATGAAATTTCATCATTCAAAAGATGCCATTAAGCATGGTTTTGCGCTTGTTACTGAAGAAAGACGTGCAACTGGAATCTTTCCAAATCAAGACATATACTTTAATTCAGTCATCGCCAATATCGATCGATATGTAAAACGCTTTTCGGTTCTTGATCACAATAAAATTGTTAAAGACACGAATTGGGTCGTCAACAGCATGAGAGTGAAAACCCCGCATAATAGAACGCGAATCATTTCACTTTCAGGTGGTAATCAGCAAAAGGTCATCATCGGTAGATGGCTTCTCACCGAACCAGAGGTACTTCTTATGGACGAACCAACTCGAGGCATCGACGTTGGTGCGAAGTTCGACATTTATCAGTTGATGATCGAGCTTGCTGCAAAAGGCAAAGGCGTCATCATGGTATCGTCTGAAATGCCTGAATTACTCGGAATAACGGATAGAATCATGGTCATGAGCAACGGCAGATTGGCTGGAATCGTCAATACGAAAGAAACGACTCAAGAAGAAATTTTGAGACTATCTTCTAAATATTTATAGGGGGAGATGACCATATGTCTAGGATAAAAAGCAAATTTTCGAACATTAAACAGAAGGACGTTTTAAACTTTATGATGAATAATGCGATTATCATCGTCCTTTTCGCGCTGATGGTCGTCATCATCGCCATTGAACCAAGATTTATATCAGTAAGAAACTTTACAAACATATTGACTCAAGCCTCAACAAGAACCATATTTGCTTTAGGCGTTGGTACGATAATCGTGGCTAAAGGAACTGACCTTTCACTAGGTCGACAAGTCGGGCTCGCGGCTGTTATTTCTGCTTCTTTGCTTCAAGCCCCAGAATATGTTTACAAAATGTATCCAAATTTACCTCAACTAAGTGTGTTTGTTCCGATCGTACTCGTTATGCTCATTACTGGCTTTTTTAGTATGCTCAATGGTATTGTCGTTGCAAAATTCAAAGTCGATCCTTTTATCGCAACACTTGGTATGATGGTTGTCGTTTATGGCGTTACTTCGATTTATTATGATAGGCCGCCTTATGGTGCACAACCAATCGGTGGGCTTGATCCAAAATTCGCAAAAGTGGCTCAAGGCAATTTTAACGTAGGTGGTTTTCTCATCCCGTATTTAGTCATCTATGCCATGATTGCAGTCGCTTTCATGTGGTTTTTGTGGAACAAGACGCGTTTTGGTAAAAACTTGTTTGCAGTAGGCGGAAATGCTGAAGCTGCAGCTGTTTCAGGCGTAAATGTCGCAAAGATGATTATTATGGTCTATGTATTGGCCGGTTTATTTTACGGACTGGGTGGTGCACTGGAAGCGGCACGTATTGGCTCCGCCACAAATAACACAGGTAACAGTTACGAGCTTGATGCCATCGCTGCATGTATTGTGGGTGGGCTCTCGTTCTCAGGTGGTATCGGAAGTATAGCAGGTATCGTAACAGGTGTATTGATTTTCCAGGTTATTGCGTATGGATTGTCATTTATCGGCGTTAACCCGTATCTTCAGTTTATCATTAAAGGTTTAATCATCGTTACAGCAGTCGCTATCGATAATCGTAAATATATAAAGAGAAAATAATCCTCCTCTTCTTAGGTCGATATTTGAACTGGACAGCGCCCCCTTCATTATGCCGCCCTTTTCAAATCATTGACCTTTATTTTTTGAAAAAAACAATTGAAACCATGAGAGGTCCATATGATTTTAGGTGTAGATTATTATCCAGAGCATTGGCCAATAGAGATGCTCGCAGAGGATATAGAACGAATCGTGAAAATGGGAGCCAATACAGTGCGCATCGGAGAATTTGCATGGCACTTGATGGAGCCGGTGGAAGGTGAATTTGATTTCAGCTTCTTTGATTCAATTATTGAGGCGCTTAAAAAAAGCGGATTAAGTGTCATTTTTGGAACACCGACAGCTACGTTTCCAGCATGGTTCGCAAAAAAGTACCCAAATGTGATCGCCGTAAACGGGATAGGTGTGAGTCATGCCTTTGGTGGAAGAAGGCTTTATTGTTACAATGCCCCAGAGTATTTAAGACTAACAGAACGCATCGTAACAAAGCTCGTGGACCATTACAAAAACGAGCCTGCCATTATCGCATGGCAGATAGATAACGAGCTAGGCCATGAAGGTTCAGATCAGTGCTATTGTCCGCAATGTGAAACCGGTTTTCAAAGTTTTCTGAAAGAC